>NZ_CAXBLF010000052.1:0-24191 GCF_963976535.1 uncultured Algibacter sp.
ATTATCAGAAAATTTTGAAACTGATCAAAAATATTTAAGAGCGCGCAAACGAATTGCAGAGATAAAAGGCTTTTATCAACATCTATTTGCCTATTTTTTATTCACACCTTTCACAATTTTTATTAATTATAAAACCTACTGGGATTATAAATGGTTTTGGTTTTCAGTTATAGGTTGGGGTATTGGTTTGGTAATACATGCATTCGTGGTTTTTGTAAAAAAAGGAGTATTTGGAAATAACTGGGAAGAACGCAAAATTGAAGAATTGATGCGTAAAGAAAAAAATAAATGGGACTAAAACATCACAATCATGAAAGAGTTTAAATTAGAACCTTACGACGACAAAAATCACGAAAAAGAGGAAGCTTATATTCGAGCAAAAAAACGAGTAAAAGAGCTTAAAGGCTTTTATTGGCATGCCTTCTGGTACGTAGCTGTAAATATATTTATCGTTAGCACAATTGCCTCTAATACTAAAGATATCTGGAATTTCGGCACCTTTTCTACGCCAATTTTTTGGGGTTTAGGTTTGGGGTTTCATGCACTGGCGGTATTTGGTAAAAACCTCGTTTTTAGTAAAAATTGGGAAGAAAGAAAAATTAGAGAGTATATGGATAAGGATAAAAAGCAATGGAAGTAAATGTCACTTCGAGTGTTGTGATTAAATATCACAAAGTATCGAGAAGTGGGCGTTACCCCGAAAAGGGGTCGGGCTTTTATTCATGCATTTCTATTTGAATTATTGAATTCATGAACATAAATGTTTCGCTATATCTTTTCCTTTTTGTCATTCCTGCGAAGGCAGGAATCCACTAACTAATTTTTTAGCTTGTTTAAAAGTTCTAGCAATTTAGCAAGAAAAGCAAAAGGATGCCGCTGCAATCCCTAACGCAAAACCAGAATACCCATCATAAAACCAAATGGAAACTAACAACCTTTTACATAACACAAATATTATAGCACATGTGCTTTTTGGATCTATAGCTTTATGTTTAGGGCTTATAGCATTGTTAAGTAAAAAAGGCAAAACCCTTCATACAAAAAGCGGGAACTTATTTTTAATGTGCTTAATTGTTGTAATTACTACGGGCTTAGTAGGTGTTTTTATTTTTAAACGCAATTCCTTTTTGTTGGTAATAACGGTACTTAGTGGGTATTTAGGGTTTTCAGGTTACCGCGTTTTAAAGTATAAAAACAATCAACCAAAAATTTTAGATATTGCTATAGCATTGTTAACACTTGCTTCAGTATCTTATTTCTTATATTATTTTAAATCTATTGGTATGATTTGGTCACCAATAATCATTTATAGTACCGTTGGTTATTTATTATTTATGATTACTTACGATTTTTTACGATATTTAATTCCGCAATCTAAATACAAAAACCTTTGGTTGTACGAGCATATTTTAAAAATGGTAAGTGCATTCAGTGCCATTCTATCGGCGTTTTCAGGAACCGTTTTTGAAGATTATCAACCATACAGTCAATTTTTACCATCCACTTTAGGCATGGTAGTCGCTATTGGTTTTATGGTCTATTATGCAAATAAAAACAAATCACTTAAAAGAAAAATATAAAATGAACGTAATCATTATAGAAGACGAAAAACCATCAGCAAGACGTTTACAGCGTATGCTTCAAAGTTTAGATTTAAAAGCTGAAGTTATGCTACATTCCGTTGAGGAATCTATAGACTGGTTTCAGAATAATGAGCACCCAGATTTAATATTTCTAGACATTCAATTAAGTGATGGTTTATCGTTTGAGATTTTTGAAACCGTAGATATTAAATCTGCTATAATTTTTACCACAGCTTATGATGAATATGCGCTTCAAGCGTTCAAATTAAATAGCATCGATTATTTGCTCAAACCCATTGACGACGAGGATTTGGCAATCGCAGTTAAAAAATACAAAGAACGAGCACCACAAAAACAAGCCGTAACTTTAGATTTTAACGATATTAAAAAATTACTAGTAAACCCTATAGACCGCGAGTATAAAAAACGTTTTTCAGTAAAAATAGGGCAGCACTTAAAGCTCATAAATATTGACGAAATTGAATGTTTTTACAGCGAGAATAAAGGTACATATTTACACACCACAGAAGGTAGAAATTACCTTTTAGATACCACACTAGAGCATTTGGAGGACGAATTAGAACCTCAAACCTTTTTCCGTATCAATCGTAAATTTTTTGTCAATATTAACGCTATAAAAGATATGGTAAGTTATACCAATTCGCGTTTACAAATAAAACTGAATTCTTATAACGAGCAAGATGTTGTTGTAGCTCGCGAACGTGTTAAGGATTTTAAAGGCTGGTTGGAGTAGTTTTTTTGTGGTAGATGTCTTGTCCCGAAATATAGCTACAGGTTAAAATTGAATATTTCTGCTGAATTTATAGCATAAGTAAGTAATTACTTATAATTATTGTTGTGCTTTAGTTATTTTTTCAGTTCTTGTTTTATTAAAGTTAGAATTTCATCAATTTTTTTGTCTAATACTTCAAACCTCTGGTCAGCAAATTTTGATGCTCCGATGAAGGACGACAAAAGGCTTTCAAATTCTTGCAACTTGAGTATTTGTGTATTTTTGTTATCGAATTTGGATTCGGTTATTCCAAAAACACCTCCAGTAGCATTGAATATTGCATCTCGTAGATTTATTTGTTTCATTGATAAATCTAATAATTGAAACCTATATTTGGAAAGTTCTGCCTCTTGAAATTTTACTCTTTTAAGAGACTCTGACCAAGAAGAAAGTGATGTCCTTAAAACGGAATTGTCTATGATTGATAATTTTCCCGAAGAAATCAGTTCATCAATGATTTCATTTCGAGGTCTAAATTCAACTTCATTGCCGATAGTATTTATAATTAATGAGTCGAAACTTTTTTCACTTATTTCTGGCTTGCTAGGTCCGGTGTAATTTAGAATTTTCAACCCAAAATTGGCGTTTTTAACATTTAAGGTTACAAGGCTTTTTAAATTCTTTTTGTTGAAACCAAATTCTTCTTGCAATGAAATAAGATAATTTTGCTCTAAACTGTCATTTTTTCTTTTCTCATTCCAATTATTGACTTGAAAGGCAATCAAAATTCCGATAACCACAAGTATAATTTCTCCAATAGCATAAAGTAGATATTTGCTGAATTTACTTTCAGTTAGTAGTTTTTGTCTAATTTTTCTAAAAAATTTTATCATTGTTTAATGGTGCTCAGTTTTTAGCTAAATGTATTTCATCGGTCTAGTATAAGGAAAGTAGGGTAGTTATCTGAAATACTTTTCGGGTCAAGTTAAAGCCGAATTTTTAAATTTTGTATCTCTTATCATAGATGTCCTGCTAGTCTTTTTCCTTACTCAATTTTTCAATAGTAGCTTTGTTTTGGATATTTACAAATTCCAAAGCCTCTTTACCATCAACTTCTTCTAACCATTGGTATTTGTCCTCCTGTGCTTGAATGAATTGACTTATTCCGAAAACTGCTAAGAATAATAAAGTGTATTTTTTCATAAAACAAACGTAACTGAAATTTTTTACAAAGTCAAGCGTTTACTTCTTAGCCAACCTTCGCATCACTACCCATTGTTTTAGCATATCTCTAGCATCTTGCGCAGGGTAGCCCAATACGGTTTTTCCAGCGGCAATATCGCCTACAACACCAGAACCTGCCCCAACTGTAGCACCAGAATGTATGGTAGTATGGTCTTTAATAGAGGCACTTCCGCCAATAATAACACCATCACCTAAAGTTACCGAACCTGCAAGTCCGCTATGACCTGCCATAATACACGAGCGCCCCATAATACTGTTATGAGCGATTTGAACTAAGTTGTCAATTTTACAACCATCACCAATAATGGTGCTGCTAAATTTGGCTCTATCAACACACGAATTGGCACCAATTTCAACATAATGTCCAATTATAACATTCCCTATTTGAGGTATTTTTACAAGTCCGCGTCCATCATCACTAGGTCTATATCCAAAACCATCAGCACCTATACTAACATTGGTGTGAAAAATACAGTAGCTACCTATAATACAACGTTCTCTAATAACGGTTCCTGACCAAACAACTGTATGGTCACCTATACTAGTTTCATCAAAAATACACACGTTAGGGTATAAAATAACACCGCTTCCTAATTCTACATCTTTACCAACATAACAGTTTGCACCTATTTTACAGCCGTTGCCAATAGTAGCTGTTTCATGAATCACTGCTGTTGCATGAATATCAGTTTCAAACACTGGAGCTGGCGGATTAAACAATTCTAATATTTTGGCCATGGCTAAATCGGCATTCTTAACTTTTATTATAGCACGATTGTCACCTGGCTCTAAAGTTAAATTGTCATTAACTACTACCGCACAAGCTTTAGAGTCTTTCCAATACTTTAAATATTTTGTACCCCCAATAAATGATATATGTTGGCTTTTAGCATTTTGTAGTTGTTCTGGGCCTTCAATTTGTTGTGTTGTGCTTCCTATTAATTCGCCTTTTAAAAGGTCGTTTATTTCTTCGATAGTAAAAGACTTCATAATATTAGTTGTTTTCCGTAAATCTAATGAAAAAAAACATGGTATTTTTTAATAGAAAAGTATTTTCATAGCTTTATTGGTAGTCTTATTTTAAAAAATCACTAATATCGGTATAATAATTTTTTAAACCAAAACGATATTAGTATCTTTGGGATGTGTGGGATATTGATGTAACATATAGAACAGAATTAAGCGCAACTTTCGAGCGTCTTTTTGAAAAGGTAAAGGTTTTAGAACAAGCTCGACCTTTACCAAGCATTGCTTTGCTTAAAATTAAAGAAGCCTTATCCATAGAATGGACTTATAATTCCAATAGCATTGAAGGTAATACTTTAAGTTTGCGAGAAACACAGATGGTACTTCAAGAAGGTATTACCATTAAAGGGAAATCACTTAAGGAGCATTTTGAAGCTAAAAACCATGAGCATGCCATTGATTATTTATATACTTTAATACATGATGGTTATATACTTAATAGTAAAGATATATTGTCGCTTCATGGTTTAATGTTACGCTCCATTGAAGATGATTTTGCTGGTAGATTGCGACACGGCGGTGTTAGAATTTCTGGAGCAAACTTTGTTCCGCCCAATGCTAATAAAGTATCTCAATTACTTGATGATTTGGTAGATTTTGTTGTTACCAATCGGTTACAGTTAAATACCATTGAATTGGCTACTTTTTTTCATCATAAATTCGTTTGGATTCATCCTTTTTTTGATGGTAATGGACGAATGGTTCGTCTTGCCATGAATTTAATTTTAATGAAGCAAGGGTTTCCGCCTGCAATCATTTTAAAAAACGATAGAAAAAAGTATTACGAAGCTTTAAATCAGGCAAACAAAGGGCATTATTCAAAATTGATGCTTTTAATATCTCAGGCACTTGAACGTACTTTAAATATTTATATCAGTTCGTTGCCAGATAGTGGTGATGATTACAAACCAATTTCTGATATCGTTCAAGAACCAGATATTGCTTATGGTCAAGAATACATAAGTTTATTGGCTAGACAGGGTAAAATTGATGCGCATAAAGAAGGTAAAAATTGGTACACAACTAAAGAGGCTATTAATAATTATATAGCTAATAGAAAGCGCAAACGATAAGTTATTTGATAGTTAAATTGACCCGTTATACCTTTTGAATAAACTTTGTCAATTCGAGTGAATTTTACTCATTTTTATGAGTGAAATTTGTATCGAGAATCAATTTTTAGGTTTTAAACCTGTTCTCGATACAATCCCGAAAAAATCGGGATCACTCGAACTGACATTCAGTTTGATATCATAGCTCAAAATGCACAATGGGTTAAATTGGTATTACTCCTCAATCCTATTTTCATCAAAAGCAGATGGTAATAATTTTGGAATAAATTTCACAACTAAAGGCAATAGTAAGGCGCCACCAGGAAGTAAAAATATAGCAAGACTTGGTATGGATTTGAAAATATCAAGTAGCTGTTCTTGTACTTTTTTTTGTTCGTCTTTATTCAAATCTCTAACAGTTGATTGTGAGAGTAAAACCATCAGCTCTTTACTGTCTTTCAACTCTTGGTATAAACGTTTGCTGTTTCTAGTAATAAGTTTATTAACCATTTTGCTAGAGTTGTTATAAAAACTTTGTACTAGATTTTTAGAACTTAAAAGTGCAATATTATCTTTGTTGACTGTGTAAAAATGATTGACAGCCTTTATAGATTGATGAATTTTAGAAATATTCAGTTCTAAATCTTGACCAAGCTTTTCTAAAAAATGTTGTTCTTCAACATCAATCATCTGGTCGCTCCATGTGGCCATACAAGCTAAATCTAAAATATAGTATTTCTCAAGTTCTGTATTTACATTTTTAATAGCCTTTTTGTAGTTTAAATTTGTGTTTTCTTGATAACGTAAAGACGATTCAAAAAGTTTGATTAAACTATCGTCGTACTGGTTTTTTGTTTCTTTTGAATTTAAAACATTTATAGAAATTGAAGCAATTGATGCTTCCATATTCTTTAAATATTCTGTGGATATTTCAAGATTTTCTAGGTAGGTCTTGTAAGCCAGAACATCAACAAACAATAGCGCATTGATAATAAAATAATTGAAGTTTTTGGTAAGTACATTGGCATCTATCTGGATGCGCTTATGTATTATTTGTTCCAGTTGTTCACTCGATTTTTTTTCACCTAATAAATCTCGAAAAAAAGAGGTTTTAATCGGGTCAATATCTGTGTAAAAAGGAATAACACTTTCAATAAACGAGATATCGCTATTTGAGTTAGCATGTGTGTAATATAATGCTAAGCATAAATTGGTTTTACAAAGTTCGCCTTCTGTAAGGTCTTTTTTTGGAATAACCTGCGTAACAACGTCTAAATTACTTCCATATATAAATCCACAAGATCTTAAAGCATCATAAAAAGATGCTTTGTCATACTTTAAAAAAAGATCGTTTTCACGTGTCTCCTTAAGTAACTTCTTAATCCAGCCAGCGGATGATGGGTTCATAATTCAATTATCAAAATAGAATGTAAAAGTAAACTTTTAGATGAATATGTGATTAACAAAATTTTAATTAAAATCTACTAATATGTTAATCAACAAAAACTGCTTCTAAGGCTTCTCCAAATACTTCCATATCAACACCTGATCGATTTGTTAGAACAGAAATAACAACACCTTCTTTCGGATAAATTAATAGTATGGTAGATGAGCCAACGCCACCACCAGTATGATAGTATTTGTGTGTGTTGTTTTTTGTGCATTCAACGGAAAAACCAATGCCATAACCAGTAATTTTTCCAGATTTTAATTTTTGTGACGTTATCATTTCTGATAAGGCTTCTTTTGAAACTATTATAGGTGAAATTATTTCTTCTCCAAACTTGATTAAGTCTTCAGAAGTTGATAGAAAACCACCGCCAGCAACTTTATATTCATTAGCAACAGGGGTTGAAAGTACGCGTTTTTTTTTGTAGAAATTAGTTGTATTCGGAACGTTTATTTCAGAATCATCTAACATGGTGTTGGTCATTCCTAAAGGTTTAAAAACAGAATTTTTCACCAAATCGTTAAAATTTATTTTTGAAGTCTTTTGCATAATTTCACTTAACAAAACATAGCCGAACGTGTTATAAGAGAATTGTGTTGAAGGCTCAAATAAAAGCGAATCGTTTTTAAATAATTCTAAACCTTTCGTGATTGACATCTTTTTATTTAAAGTAAATTCATTGTCTTTGTAATGCCTTATTCCAGCACGGTGTCCGCCTAATTCTTTAACTGTGAAGTCGTATGCTTTTTTAGGGAAATTGGGTAGATAAGTATAAATGCTTTCATTCAAATTAATAAGCTTATCATCTATCAATTTAGCAAGCGTCAACGCAGTGATTGATTTTGAAATGCTAGCAATTCTAAAAAGTGTTTTGTTTGGTTCAACTTTGATTTTAGGTTTTCTCTTAGTATAACCAAATCCTTCAGACCATATTAATGCTTCTTTTTTTGAAACAGAAATAGACATTCCTGGAATACCTTGTTGACGAAGAAACTTTTTAGCTAGTTTTTTTGCTGCTCTAATTTTATAGTCGCCAGAGGTTTCAGTATTCAGATTAAATCCAACGGAAGTAAATAGTATTATTAAAGAAGCTAAAATATGTTTCACGGATATATTAAATATGTTTTACGAGTTTCTTTGAAGCGTTCTAATCCATCTTTCCAAGTTGCTTTAATGTCTTCTTCACTTAATCCCGCTTCAATTTGTTGTTGTAATTTTTTAGTTCCTGCTAGTTTTATGAAAAACGCGTTAAAGAATTCTGATTTGTTTTCAGTGTTATTATAAGCTTCAATAAGCCATTTTAAGTTTATAGTATTAATGGTCTCAACTTTTGTTAAATCCTTGCCATAACAAATTTTATTTTGATGCTTCGGATATTTTGAGCCTTCGTTAGGTTGTGGTATAAATTCAAAGTCAAAGGAGTCTTTGTTCAAAAAGGGACTTCCAAAAATCTGAAATTGCATTTCCGTACCTCTTCCAACACTTACATTAGTACCTTCAAAAAAGCATAAACTGGGGTATAAGTTAATGGCTTTGTCATTTGGTAAGTTCGGACTTGGTTTTATGGGTAAACTATAATTCAAATTATGACTGTAATTTTTAATAGGAATCACTTTCAAATCACATTGTGTACCATTTGCTAACCATTTTTCACCATTAATCATTTTAGCATATTCACCAATGGTCATGCCGTAAGCCACAGGAATAGGATGCATGCCTACAAAACTTTTGTGTTCCATTTCTAAAATGGGGCCATCAATATAATGTCCGTTTGGGTTAGGTCTATCAAGAATAATTAAGGGAATATTTGCTTCAGCGCAAGCTTCCATAACATAATGCAAAGTTGATATGTATGTATAAAAACGGACTCCAACATCTTGTAAATCAAAAAGCATAATATCTATTTTAGAAACACCTTTTGAGATATCACTTTCGTATTTTTTAGTTTCTTTTATTTGCTCTAGTTTAGGTTTTTTGTTTGCACTATAAAGCGATATAATTGGGACTCCAGTTTTTGCGTCTATGCCATCTTTTATGCGTTCACCGGCGTCAGCTTTACCTCGAAAACCATGTTCAGGGGCAAACACTGTATTCACATCTATATTTAATGATAGTAATGAATCTACTAGATGGGTGTAACTTCTGCTATCCGTATTCAAATCTTTATCAATAAAAACAACACTCGACTGATTAGCCACAATCCCAATGCGTTTACCTTTCAATAAAGGCAAATAGATGTCAGTTTGATTTGAACCAACCACTATAGAACTATCTATCTGAATTTGTTCAAGACTCTCGCCTTTCGCATTTGTGTTGTTTTTCACTTTAGAAGCGCAAGAAATCATTACTAAAACAAATAATAAAACTGTATTTTTGAAAACATTAAACCGCATAGTAAATTTTGAATTACGAGTTTTTTATAGCTAAACGCATTATTGGTAGTAAAGCGTATAAAAGTAGTATATCGGCACCAATAATAAAAATTGGTATCGCTGCAATTGCTATTGGCATTGTGGTGATGATGATAGCTATTGCAACGGGTATTGGTTTGCAACAAAAAATACGCGACAAAGTGGTGGCGTTTAATGGGCATGTTACCATCACAAATTACGATAATAATAACTCCCAAGAAAGTGTTTTTCCCATATCTAAGAATCAAGATTTCTATCCAGATTTTAAGTCGGTAGAAGGCGTTAGTCATGTACAAGGTGTCGCTTCAAAATTTGGAGTTATTCGTACCGAAACAGATTTTGAAGGTGTGTATTTAAAAGGTGTAGGTGCTGATTATAACTGGGATTATTTTAAAGAATTTCTAATAGAAGGCAAGCTACCAGATTACACACAAAAACGAAATGAAGATGTTTTAGTCTCAAAATATCTAGCCAACCGATTAAACTTTAAAGTAGGCGACAACTTTCAAATGGTGTTTGCAAAAGACGATCCAGAAAAGCTTCCTAATATCATTACGTACAACGTAGTTGGAATCTATAATTCAGGATTTCAAGATTTAGATGCACAATATCTTATAGGCGATATTCGCCACTTACAACGCATCAATAGATGGGAAAAAGATCAAGTTGGTAATTTTGAAGTCTTCATTGATGATTATGATGAGTTAGACGAAAAAGCAGCAGAAATTCATCAAAATATTTCCTCGTTATTAGACTCACAATCTATTACAGATCGTTACTATTCTGTATTCGAATGGATTAAAATTTTTGATAAAAATATTTATGGCATTATTGGTATTATGATACTCGTAGCAGGTATTAACATGATAACCGCACTACTCGTTTTAATACTAGAACGCACCAGAATGATAGGTGTTTTAAAAACACTAGGAAGCAGTAATTGGAGCATCCGTAAGCTCTTTTTGTACAATGCTTCATACCTCATTCTATTGGGCTTATTTTGGGGTAATATTTTAGGGTTAGGCCTATTATTTGCACAAAAGTATTTCAAACTTTTTCCGTTAGATCCAACGGTGTATTACGTAACAGAAGCACCCGTTTTTATCAGTTTCGGGTATATCTTAGCCTTAAATGTGGGCACACTAATTTTGTGTTTACTCATGCTCCTAATGCCTTCGTATATCATCACAAAAATATCGCCAGTAAAAGCCATACGTTTCGATTAATTAATTTTTTGGGCGCCTGCCTGCCGGCAGGCAGGTTACCATAAGGGTCGGGCTTTCCGTTACAAGTCCTCGATCGCACCTCACTGTGGGCTTTCCACTACAATCCCTAACCACATATTAACTAACATTTAGCATAAACCAATTAGCTTTTTAGTATTTTTGAAACATCACAAAAAAGACTATGGACTACGCTGAAAATATACTAGAAACCATTGGTAATACACCTATGGTGAAACTTAATACGTTAACAAAAGATTTGCCTTGTCTAGTATTAGCAAAATACGAGACTTTTAATCCAGGGAATTCTACAAAAGATAGAATGGCCGTTAAAATGATTGAAGATGCCGAGGCCAATGGTAGTTTGAAACCAGGCGGAACTATAATAGAAGGAACCTCAGGTAATACGGGTATGGGTTTAGCCTTAGCAGCTATTGTAAAAGGTTATAAAATGATTTGTGTTATCAGCGATAAGCAAAGCAAAGAAAAAATGGATATTCTGCGTGCCGTAGGCAGTAAAGTCGTTGTTTGCCCAACAAATGTAGAGCCAGAAGACCCTAAATCCTATTATTCAACGTCAAAAAGACTTGCGGAGGAAACTCCCAACTCTTGGTACGTAAATCAATATGACAATCCAAGTAACGCACTCGCACATTACGAAAGTACCGGACCAGAAATTTGGAAGCAAACCGATGGTAAAATAACGCACTTTGTTGTAGGTGTAGGTACTGGCGGAACTATTTCCGGCGTTGGGAAATATTTAAAAGAGCAAAACCCAAACGTTAAAATTTGGGGTATAGATACCTATGGTTCCGTATTTAAAAAATATCATGAAACTGGTGAATTTGACGAAAATGAAATTTATCCATACATCACCGAAGGTATAGGCGAAGATATTCTGCCAAAAAATGTAGACTTTAGTATTATTGATGGTTTTACAAAAGTGACCGATAAAGATGCAGCCATTTACACACAAAGATTAGCAAAAGAAGAAGGTATGTTTCTTGGTAATTCTGCAGGGGCTGCAATAAAAGGAATTCTTCAATTAAAAGAACATTTTAAAAAGGACGATGTAGTGGTGGTGCTTTTTCATGACCATGGAAGTCGTTATGTAGGTAAAATGTTTAATGACGAGTGGATGCGCGAGCGCGGGTTTATTGAAGATGAAATCACTTCAGCAGCAGACCTTGTTGCAAATAACTCTGAGAAACCATTAGTTACTGTAAAAACAGAAGAATTAGTGTCGCATGCTATTGAGCGCATGAAAGCTCACAAAATATCTCAAATACCTGTTGAAGATTCAAGCGGATTTGTTGGTGCTATTGACGAAGCCGATTTGTTAAGAAAGTATATAGAAAACAAGGATATTTCAGATTTGCCTATAAAAGAGGTCATGCATAAACCATTCCCAATAGTAGATAAAAATACACCTATCGAAACCATATCAAAGTTATTTGATAAAGAAAATAATGCTGTATTGGTTAAACTGGAAGAGGGTAAATACCAAATTATTACGAAGTATGATATTATAAGTGCACTCTAAAAAATTTATGAAACTACTTTAAAATAATACTATCAATTTCAAGATTAAAAGCTTCGGCTTTCTTGTTTCCAATTAAAAAAGCAATCATGTCCATGTGTTCTCCAGAGTAATTAGCGGCATCTAGTTTTCTGCCACGAAATGCAGGATACATGCTGTTAAATGGAATTTCTATGGTTTCCCATTCTTTAGAGGTTTCAAATGAAGTGACATAAGAGTAATAGTCTGAATCGTTTTCTTTAATCCTGAATTGATAGGTTTTACCGTCACCTTTTAGTTTAATGCAAACTTTAGTATAGTTACTCACTTTTTTGGTGTCAAATCCATATTGCACCATTGAAAAACCACCATTGTTTTCTAATGACACATCTCCAGAAAACACCCCATTTCCAGTATCGTTAATTTTAAAATTTCCATTAGATCGTCCTCCCATAACTACATCGTCAACAATACGCCAGTTGGAAATATCGCTTTTAGAATCAAAATTAAATAGGTTCATAGGTGTTGGTAGTATTAAAAATAGCGATAGAAAAAGAGGTTTCATTAAATCTTATATTAAAAAAAATTAACACAACTGTTAAATATTATAAAAACAAATTGTTAGATTTTAAATCAGTGCTTTGTTGTTTGCTGGTTTTTTATAATTTGATATACAACATTAGAAAGATTGTCATCATCTTTTTTATGCTCAATAAGATGAAATCCATTTTTTTCTAAAAGCTTTTTTGAATTTTCATTTTGAATATGAGTAAATGCCTCAATCTTATTTATTTTTAATTCGATGAACCCAAAACTCACCACCCTTTTCAGAGCTTCGCTCATAATACCTTTTCTTTGAAATGTTGGATTTAAATCGTAACCAACTTCAGCTGTTTTGTAGTCTTCGGAAAAATTCCATAAGCAAATGGTTCCTATAATTTTGGTGTTGTTATTTAGTGTTATGCCCCACGAAATAGATTTATTATTTTCAAAATCTGTATTTAGTTTTTTAATGTGTTTAATGGCATCAGATATATTTTTTGTCTTTCTGTCTTCAGGCCTATCAATAAATTTATTTATGGTTTTATCAGAACGTAAGAATAAAATAACATCGCTATCAGTTACTTCTATCTTTCTTAGAGTAAGCCTTTCTGTCTTAATTTCTGGAAAAGTTTGAATGTCCATTTATTTCGTCTTTTCACTTAAATTTTCCACTAGTAACTCTTAACCCATTAAAGGATTTATAAAGTAAAAATATTATAATATGTGGAAATTACCGAATAATACCAGCACAACTTATACGAGCTCCGGCAGCTCCAGAAGGTTGCGATGTTAAATCGTCAACACCAGCGTGAACAATAACGCCTTTTCCAAGTATGTTTTTAGTGTCGTCTCCACAGCCAATACACCATTCGTTTGTAGTGAATGAAATGGTCCCATTACCATTTTCATCAGCAGTAAAATTACCTATATCACCTTTATGATAACCCGTTTCTGCACCCCATTTACCATGTGGTTTTGCCGTTGGGTTCCAATGGCCACCTGCAGATTTCCCATCAGCAGAGGAACAATCAGAAGAATCGTGAATATGAATGGCATGTTGCCCAGGAGTTAAACCGCTAATAATAGCAGTCATACTAACTTCTCCATCTACTTCTTTAAAAACCACGTTGCCGCTAACATTACTTTCACTTTTGGCACTTAATGTAATTTTTACTTTTTTAGGTGCTACAACTGCAGTTTCTGTAGTATCAGATTCAATAGTTTTAGGCGCTTTCTTTTCATTTTTACATGCTGTAAAACTTATAGCTAAGGCGATTAATATGAAGCTTAATTTTTTCATTTTTATAGGATTTTATTTATCGGAAAGTTAAGGCATAATTAAACAAATTGCAAGTTATAGCTATGACATATATCATATTTTCTTGTACACTATTATATTAATTTTGAAATATAAAAGTTAGGTATGTTAAAATCATTAGTCAATAAATACAATATTGCAGGACCTCGATATACGAGTTATCCAACGGTTCCGTATTGGAATCAAGAGTCTTTTTCTTTAAAAAAATGGAAGTCATCCTTAATACAATCTTTTAAAGAAAGCAATTCAAAAGAAGGGATTAGTATATATATCCATTTACCATTTTGTGAAAGTCTTTGTACATTTTGTGGATGTAACAAGCGGATTACCAAACAACATAGTGTTGAGTCTCCATACATAAATGCGGTTTTAAAAGAATGGCAATTGTATTTAGAGTTATTTGATGAAAAACCAGTTATTAAGGAATTGCATTTAGGCGGAGGAACACCTACCTTTTTTAGTCCAGAGAATTTAAAGCATCTTATCCTTGAAATTTTAAGAACTTCAGAATTGGCTGATGGTCATGAATTTAGTTTTGAAGGCCATCCAAATAATACCACTCGCGAACATTTACAAGCCCTTTTTGATGTTGGCTTCAGGCGAGTAAGCTACGGTGTACAAGATTATAATGAAACAGTGCAAAAAGCGATTCATAGAATTCAACCATTTAAGAATGTTAAGCAGGCCACAGAGTTAGCCAGAGAAATAGGTTATACTTCAGTGGGGCACGATATTATTTTTGGGTTACCGTTTCAAACCTTAGAACATGTAGAAGAAACGATTTTGAAGACTAAGGAATTACTTCCAGATCGATTGGCATTTTACAGTTATGCACATGTGCCATGGATAAAAGGAAATGGACAACGAGGATTTAATGATACAGATTTGCCTTCTGCTGAATTAAAAAGGAATCAATATGAATTAGGAAAGGAATTATTGGCTGAAGTTGGGTATGAAGAAATAGGTATGGATCATTTTGCTTTAACTACCGACTCACTTTATCAGTCAATGACTCATGGTGATTTACATAGAAATTTTATGGGTTATACAGCATCAAAAACTCAAGCTATGATTGGGTTAGGAGTGTCTTCAATTAGCGATAGTTGGTATGGTTTCGCTCAAAATGTAAAAGGTATTGAAAGCTATTACAACTTGTTAAAAGATAACATTATTCCTGTTTATAGAGGGCATATTTTAAATGATGAAGACTTAACTATTCGTAAACACATTCTCAATTTAATGTGTAGATTTGAAACCTCATGGACAAAAGATTGGTTGTATTTTGATGAATTACCAGATGCTTTAATTCTATTAAAAGAAATGAAAAAAGATGGGTTGCTTCAAGTTTATTCTAATAAAATTGAAGTTACCAAAAAGGGTCAGCCATTCGTTAGAAATATATGTATGGCGTTTGATGTGTTATTACAAAGAAAACAGCCAGATACACAGTTGTTTTCTATGACTGTTTAGCGTAATTATTAGAAGACTTGACAGATTTCTAAAACCTGTCAGGTCTAAAAAACACAAAATATGAAAAAAATTATTATACCCGTAGATTTTTCTGAACACTCTGAATATGCACTTAAAACGGCAGCAAAACTTGCCAAAAAACACAATGCAGAGTTACTCGTTTTACACATGCTTGAAATGTCGGATATTATGTTATCCGCTTCAGACGGACTTCAAAATCAAAAAGCCGCTTTTTTTCTTCAGGTAGCAGAACAAAAGTTTGAAGAATTTTTGAAGAAAGAGTATTTAAAAGATGTAAAAGTAACTTCAATTATTAAGCACTTTAAAGTATTTAGTGAAGTTAATGATGTAGCACTTAAGCATGATGCGGATTTGATTGTTATGGGCTCTCACGGTTCTAGTGGTATTGCAGAATTTTTTGTTGGTTCGAATACCGAACGCGTGGTTCGTAATGCAAATATTCCTGTATTAGTGGTTAAAAACGATGTGTCTGATGTGAATTTTGATGTCGTTGCTTTTGCTTGCAATTTTTCAGAAGAAACTATTAAACCCTATTTAAATGCGGTAAAGATGTTTGATGAAGTTGGCGCTAAACTCTATTTGGTTCATGTGAATTTACCTAACGATAGGTTTATGAGTACTTTAGAAATTGAGCAAAAAACGGTTAATTTCTTTACAAAAGCAGAAAGTAATTTAGATAAAATGAAAGATGTTCATTATGTATCTGATTATACCGTTGAAGAAGGTGTTTTAAATTGTGCCAATAAAATTGGAGCAGATTTAATAATTGTGCCAACACATGGTAGAAAAGGGCTAGCACATTTCTTTGAAGGCAGTATTGGCGAAGATGTAGCAAATCACTCTACGTTACCAGTTATGACATTTAAAATTTAATTAACACATAGAAATTTTTAAAAAAGTATTTTGGGCGTTACCACAAGGGTCGGGCTTTTCGTTACAATCTTTTTAAAAACGTCATAGCGAGGAGTAAGCGACTTGGCTACCTGTCTATTATTTGCTTTAAAGCTTATTTAATTCTAGTCAATTTTAAAAAGGATTTCCTCTGCAATCCCTAACGCACTTGTTTGCTGTCTTATATTTTTAGACTGAAAGTTGTTTTGTTTTTGGAGAAGTTCGTTTAATGTGTTTGTGTATGATTAGTGGCGTGTTTAAGCACCTAATTTAGCAAATAAAAACTAAATAGAAAATCCGCGAGGATTTTCGTAAGTAGGCTAGAACTAGCAATAAATTATATACGGTTTTGTGTGTTCGTGCTTTTTATTTTTTTAAACCTTCCAGAATTTCAATCAATTTGTACATTGTAGAACTCGGATTTTCATGAGTGTTTAAAGCTTTTGCTCTTTTAACAGCATCTTCTCTTTTCAAAATCAGTTTTTCCTTTAACTTTTTATCAATTGCACCTTTTTTATAGGTTCTATTTCTGTTCTTCATTTCTCTACAACAATTCGCATTGTTTGTGCTTGCTGTTTGATTTTTATAATGCAGTAAAAACCATAATTCGATGCATGGATTTGATACAAGTAATTTACAGCCTTTAATTTTCGAAAGTCGAGTTATCATTTCTGGAACGTCTAAATCATACACAAGATAATTCGAGTCCTTCTCGTGTGTTGGCTTTCCTTGTTTATGATTTTCTATATACTCTGCTGTTATATTATTTCCACCAATTTTTGGGTGTATGTGTATAGATGGAATTCTATAAACGGATTTTAGTAAATTAATATATGCCTCTTCTGTTTCTCCTTCACAGAAAACAAACAGAGTTGGGTTAATTTTTTTTCCTTTCGGTTCTCTTCTCCTTCTAGCCATCTATTCATTAATAATTGAATGTAAATTCTCTATTGAGTCATTTACTATTGGAATAGAATCAAATCTTCCTTGTAAATATGCTTTCTCCAAGTCCATTGTGTCTCTAAAGTCGCTATAGTCATAAAGAGAATATAAATCAGAACCACCATCTTCTTTTTTATTCACAAACCAAATTTGGTCTTTTCTAAACTTATCTAAATCCAATAGATTTGTATTATGAGTAGAAAAGATTAATTGAGCTTCTGAACTTGCATTAAATATTTCAATAATGTAATCGACTATTTTGGGATGCAAACTATCTTCTATTTCATCTACAAGCAAAGTTTTATTATTTTTTACTATGTCTATAATAGTAAGCATCATTAAAAACAACTTTTGAGTACCTAATGATTCTTCACTGAAATCAAAAGATGTATTAGGTGAAAACTTGTGGTAAGTTTTCAACTCAATTTTTTCTAATTCATCATCAACAAAAAACGCCTCTTCAGTATCCAAATTAGCTTTTAAACTTCTACCTTTTTCTTTTTTGAAGTTTACCTTAAAATCTACAATATCACTGTCTGCGAATTGAAGGGCAGTTAATAATTGATTTTTATATGCTTTTATTAACGACTCAAGATTACTTTTCCCATAATTTGAATGATGCAAAATGAAATCTCTATGAAAAAAATTGAATATATCTTTTGGAATTTCCCTATCCATTTGACTTGCCCTAGAAATATATAACGTCTTATTGGAAGTATTCTCCGCAACATCAAAAGGTCTTTTTATTACAGATGTTCCAAAAGAATATTTTTCCCTTTTAGTTTTTCCTGCATTTTCGTCTCTTTCGAATACTTTAGCTTTTCTACCATTCGGATAATAGTATAAACTTTCTGTTAAGATTTTAGTTCTGCTAAGTGAGAATGAATATTTATATTCTATACCCTTTATTACAAATCTTATAAAGTAATGAGAAGGCTCATTAGAATATCCTTTGAATTTAAATGGTTTAAAATTAAAAATAGTATTTTCATTATGCTTATGAGATTCATAAACCATTGCATTACAAAACCTAATAGTCTTTATAATATTTGTTTTTCCAGATGTGTTTGAACCATATAAAGCAAGTGTTTTTAATACATCTAAATCATTATAATTAAATATGTTTTTCGATAATGATTTTGATTTAGCAGTATTAATATTTCCAGCTCTTAAGTCTAAAACTACTTCTTCATTGACTGAGAAGAAATTGCTTAATCGAATTTCTAATACCATTTTATATGTTGATTTTGTAAAGTTTTTACAAATATAGGCATTAAAAAGAATATTAAATTAATTTTAACAGGTTTTGTGAGTTGGTTTTTGGCATGACACACAATGTTCTTTACGGATATGAAATCGTTTTAATACTGAAACAAGTTCAGCACATGTGTTTTATATCCGACGTTACCTGCCTGTCGGCAGACAGAAACGAAGGTAGCTGAAATTTTTTACAAAGTCATGTTGGTTCCATAGTTAATAGCCAACTAGATTTTAGCTCCAAAACTTAGTTCGTCTGAACTTCAGCAAGTGCCAAAACGTTAAACAAATTAGCTTTAGTTTTAAAGAAGTTATTCTCAATGTCTATTGCTTTTAGTTTTGCGTCAATCAATTTTGATTCTCGAGAGTTCACTAAAAACAAGGAGCTTTCTCCTAAAAATAATTTACGTTCTTCAGCTGTTAGCATTTTCGAATAATCATCAACTATTGCATCCGTATAATCATTTTGTAAGAGGTATGAATCAAGCTCTTGATTAATCGCATCAATCTTGTTTTTAAGACTTACTCTGGTATTTTGAATTTCAAATTTTGTGTCTTGCAATTTTATTTTTGCTAACTTCAAATCACCGCGTTCTTTTCTTAAAAACAAAGGAAAACTCATATTTACGCCACTTTTATATGCTGAAGTACTAAACGAGCGCACTACTTCTGGAGTTTGCGATAAAAAGTTGTACTGCAAATCGATTTGAGGTAATAAATTATTCAGTTTTAAACGTTTTTCAATATTTAAACTTTGAAATTTATAATCTAGAGATTGTAATTTTGGATGATTTTCAATATCAAAACTTTCAATATCCAAGCCTGAAGTATTTAAAGTTACATCAATCGTGTCAAAGGTATTCGCATCAGGAATAACAAGGTCTTGAATTTCAATAGGTGTATTACCATTCAACCACAAATAGTTTGATAACTCTAATGAGGATTTAACAAACTTAATTCTAGACTTTTCTAAATTCAGCTTTCTATTGTTTAAGGCAATTCGAGCTTCTAAAGTATCTATTGCAGGTTTATCGCCAACTTCAAAACTCTTTTTAATGCCATTAAATCGCATTTCGGCATTGGTTAAAAAGTCTTCATAAACGCGTTTTTCATTATATGTTTTTAACCAATTAAAATAGGTAACTGTAGCGTCATATAAAATGGTGTTAACTAATAACTGCCTGTCAGCTTGCGCTTGTTTTACATACAGTCTAGATTGCCTTAACATCGCCATACGACTGTTAGTAAGTAATCCTCTTGCAATGGGAACAGATATACCAGCGCTATATAAACCATCTTCTGGAACAAAGGCTTGAGGGTTTAAAAAATCGCCCGTATTCTCTTCAAAATTCCCTTTTAACTCTACACCAAACCAGGTCGGGATTTTAAAAGAAGCATTAAGTCTGTCATAATACTCCGTGTTTTTAAATATCTTTCTATCATAATCTACTTCCAATTTTGGGTCAAAAGCACCACGAGCTTTCATCAGTTTTGCTTCACTTTCATTAATAATCAAGTTAGCTTGTTTCACAATAGGATGAAACGACTTAACATAGCCTAAATATTCAGATAGCGACATTACCGAAGTACTATCTTGCGCCGAAATTAAACTGCTAAAGCATATTAAAATAGGTAATAAAAATGCTCTCATTAGTTATCTTTTTTTAAGGCTGTTTTGTTGCCTTCAGGTTGATAATAGTTAGGCGGGAAGCTGTTAATTTGTCGCCATAATTCAAACCAAATAGGCACATCTTCTAATAAGGCAATGGTTCTTGCGCCAGAACCTACTCTAATGGCTTCTGGCCATTTGTGGTCTGTCTCATCTGGTGCTAGTAATACTCTATATTTACCATTATCACTTATAAAACGCTCAATGGCTACAACTTTTGCACCATAGGTTCCATAAGATACATTTGGCCAACCGCTAAAAACTATAGCTGGCCAGCCATCAAACTGCACACGTACTTTTTCGCCTTTATGAAGTAAGGGCAAATCAATAGGTCTTACAAAAGTTTCAACAGCTAAATCGTATTTTGAAGGCATAATACCAACTAATTCTGCACCTTCTTTAAAGGTGACACCAATTCCACCAGTTAAAACTTTATTTATGAATCCGTTTTGTGGCGCAGTAACATACAATAGACTATTACGCTTTTTGTAATTACTATAGGCGTTTTCAAGTTTGGTAACTTGTGCTTGTGTATCAAAACCACTGGATTGTGCCGTAAACATATCGCTTTGCGCCTTCGAAATTTTATCAGTAAAAGCAGCATTGGTTCTTGATAATTCTAACCGCGCATTAATGACTTCATTTTGACTTGCTAGATATTTGTTTTCTTGCGAAATAAATTTAGCCTGAGTTGCTTGAAGTTTTAAGCGTTTTTCTTCTACATCCCTCAACGCTTTTAAACCCTCTTCCTGCAACGTTTGAATACGATTAAATTGGGTCTCTGCAATTTTTAAATTGGTTTTTGAAGCTTCCAAATCAATGCTATCACTTTTTACTTTTAGGTGCGATTGTATCAATTTGTTTTTCGTCTGTTCTAACTTTAATTTTTGCTCATTTCGCAACGCTGAAATTTGTCTATTTAAAGCATCAACTTTTCCGCCATAAGCAGTTACAGACGATGATTTAGCTTGTATCTGATCATTGGTTCGTTCCATAAGTCTATCATCAAAATAATCACTTTTCACTTCAGATATTCTTAAAATAGTATCGCCCTTTTTTACTTCATCACCTTCTTGTACAAACCACTCTTCTATGCGCCCTGGAATTTGCGATTGGATATGCTGTGGGCGCTGATTAGGTTTTAAAGTGGTGACAATACCTTGACCTGTTATATTTTGAGTCCACGGTAAAAACATCACGATAAATAGAATAATTGCCGCAGCCAATAAAAACCTATTGAAGTATTTGTAATACTTAATATTCATGATTTTTTTTCCAGACTTATAATCAGCTAAGTCTATTTTTTTGTTCAATTGATTATGGGATATATTGAGCATAACTTAGTTGGTTTTAGATTTGATTTGACCTTTTTCTAAAGTGATTATTTCGTTACATTTATCTGTCCAAACAGAACTAAAACTAACGACAACAAGTGCCCATGGTCTGTCTTGATGTGATAAATAATCTACAATAGCTTTTGTTTCCAATCTATTAAATCTATCTAAGGCATCTTCAAGAATTAATACTTTTGGTGTTTTTAGAATAGCGCGAGCCAAAACAATTTTTTTAGATAGTGAGTAAGACATTTGTTTGCCATCAGGATAAAGTACCGTGTTTAATCCTTCGGGTTGTTCCTTTATAAAAGACTTAAGACCTACGATATCAAGTATTTCGTAGATTTTGTCGTCCGTAATATTAGAATTACCAAAAGTCAAATTGTCTCTAATAGAGCCTTCAAAAGGATTTTCATCAGATAAAGAAAGTCCTAATTGTGACCTGTAATAGTTTAATTGTAAACTATTAATGGACATATCATTCACGTAAACATGGCCAGATGTAGCTTGTATCACTCCAGCAATTAATCTTAATAATGTAGATTTTCCAGAACCACTTTCACCTTTAATTAAAATTCTGCTTTTAGAATTTATTTTTAGTGAGATATCTTTTAAAATATGTTTGTCCCTATTAGAGACTTCATAAGTAACATGTTCTAATTCAATATGGATGCCTTTGCTAAATTGTGGTATTTCTCCAGTTTGACTTTCTAAATCTTTATCTACAATCTGACCAATTTTCTCTAAGGACGTCAGCGTGTCGTAAAATGATTCTAAACCTAAAATTAGTTTTTCAACCGAAGCAATAACGAGTAATATGATGATTTCTGCTGCAACAAATTGCCCAATATTCATTTCTTGGTTTAATACCAAAGCACCACCAATTAATAATAAACTTGCTGTAACGATCACCTTAAAAGTTATCATTTGAATAAACTGGAGCATCAATACTTTAAAGTGACTTTCTCTGGCTTTTAAATAGTTATGAACTAAGGCGTCATTTTTGTTTACAGCCAAACTTGTACTTCCAGATAATTTAAAACTAATTACTGAACGGGCGACTTCCTGAATCCAGTGCGCAACTTTGTATTTATTTTTCGATTCTTTTAAGCTGGTTTCCAGCCCTTTTTGTGCAGTAAATTTGAATACTACAAAAATAAGAACGAGCAACAAAAGGCCAAATACAATAAAGAAGGGATGATAAAAAGATAGTAGAATTAACGCAAATAAAATTTGTAAAACTGCGGTTGGCACATCTATTAAAATTTTTGATAAACTCTTTTGAATAGTTAGGGTATCAAAAAATCGGTTTGCTAATTCTGGCGGATAATAGTCTCGTAATTCTGACATTTTTATTTTTGGAAAACGATAGGTAAATTCAAAAGAAGATCTTGTGAATAAACGTTGCTGTATCGTTTCAATAATTCTTAATTGCATCAATTGTAATGCGCCAGAAAACGCGACACCTAGTGTTACTATAATGACCAATATTACCCAAGATGTAGAAATTTGAGCTCCTTGAATTAAGTTAATAATAGACTGTATGCCAAGAGGTAACGATAACGCCACAATACCAGCAAAAATGGCATAGTAAAAAATTTGCAGGATATCTCTTTTTTCCAATTGAAGCAAACCAACTAATCGTCGCCAAGGGGTCATTTGTTTGTGTTCCATAGTTAGGATTTCAAAGTGTTAAGCACTAGGTTTTTTATGAAATTGGTTGGGGAAAGACTGTCGTTACAATCGGTAATGGATTTAAAATGGTCTTTTAAAAAATGCTGATGTAAACTGCCTTCAAGTATAGTGCTTGCAAGACTAGAAGGGAATTTATAACTGGGCTGTTTAACTTTTATCATATCCCGTAAACGATGCACAATACGCTTGTAGATGACAAAATAACCTTCTTTATTTTCCTGATCTACTTCTTTGGTAAGAAATGATTTTGAATTTTCATTTACCATAATTTTGTTTAAAACAACCTCATTAATATGGGAGAATTTTGAATCTTCTTTTATGGTTCTTGTTACAATTTCAATTGCTTTTTCAAGTTTGTCTTCTGGATTTAAACTATGCGTTTCAAATACTAATTGATACTCAATCCATGCCCAATACCATGACGATAAATAAAGTAACAACTTATGTTTGCTTTCAAAATAACGATAGATAGAACTTTCGTTAGAACCGATTAATGTTCCTAATTTTTTAAATGTAAAGCTGTCAAAACCAATATCGTTAATCAAAATAATGCTGTGTTCCACAATGCGCTTACCTAAAGCAGAAGATTCTGGGTCTTTTACATAGATTTTTTCTGGTACTGCAATCTTTAAATTTGAAAGTAATGAATCCATAGTTGATAAATTTAAATGCAAATATAATAGTAATACTATTATAATAGGAGATAAAACTATCGTTTTTGTCAATGTGCCATCGAGAAATACTATACGGAAACAAAATTATGATGTTAATGTTTTGGTAATGAGTATGTTTTGATAGTTCAAAATATC
>NZ_CAXBLF010000053.1:0-23917 GCF_963976535.1 uncultured Algibacter sp.
TTAAATATGGAAACCATTAAAAGTCAAGTTTACACAACTGCACACAGTTCAAACTTAAAATTAACATTAACCGATTCATTAAAATTTGAAGGATTCAAACAACCTTTGGAAACAGAGGCTTCAGTTATTGTTGATGCTACAAAAGAGTTTCAAACCTTTTTAGGTATTGGCGCCGCTTTAACAGATGCAGCAGCTGAAACCTTCTATAAACTATCAGAAGACAATCAATCTAAATTTTTAGAAGCGTATTATAATCAAGAAAAAGGTATTGGATACTCTTTAGGGCGTACTATTATTCATAGTTGCGATTTTTCAACAGCAAGCTATACGTATATTGAAGAAGGCGATTCAGAATTGAAAACCTTCAATATAGAACACGATAAAAAATATAGGCTACCATTTACAAAAAAAGCGATTGAAGCTGCAGGCGGAAAATTAACCATGTACGCAAGTCCTTGGAGCCCTCCAGCTTTCATGAAGTCTAATAATAATATGCTAAAAGGCGGCAAGTTACTTCCAGAATTTTATCAATCTTGGGCAAATTATTACGCTAAGTTTATTAAAGCCTACGAAGCAGAAGGGGTTCCTATTTGGGGACTAACCATTCAAAATGAACCGATGGCGGTTCAGCGTTGGGAATCTTGTATTTACACAGCAGAAGAAGAGCGCGATTTCTTAAAAAATTACTTAGGGCCTATGCTGGAGAAAGAAGGTTTAGGCGATAAAAATATTATTGTTTGGGATCATAACCGTGATTTATTATTTCAAAGAGCCAGCACTATTTTAAATGATCCAGAAGCGGCAAAGTATGTATGGGGAATGGGATTTCATTGGTATGAAGATTGGAAAGACGGCATTCCTATGTTTGATGCGGTAAAGCGAGTTAAGGAAACATATCCAGATAAAAATTTAATTTTTACAGAAGGCTGTAATGAGAAGTATGACCTAGAAAGAATTGAAAACGAAGACCCAAAATTAGCAGAGCGATATGGTAAATCTATGATTAACGATTTTAATAATGGTACGGTAGCTTGGACCGATTGGAATATTCTATTAGACCAAACAGGAGGGCCAAACCATGTTGGGAATTGGTGTTTCTCTCCAGTTCATGGAGATACTAATACTGGCGAATTAACATTCACCAATTCATACTACTATATTGGGCATTTTTCTAAGTTTATTCGCCCAGGAGCAAAACGTATTGTAAGTGTATCTAGTGTTAATGCTTTATTAACTACAGGATTTAAAAATGAAGATGGAAGTATTATTATAGTGGTTATGAACGCTAGTGATAAGCATATAGATTATAGCCTTACAACAGAATCAAAAACGGCCATGTTAAAAACATTGCCACATTCCATTCAAACTATAGTATTAACCAACTAAAAATTATAAATGTCTAAAAAATTAATACTCATAACATTTGTAGTTTCCTTAGGAGGTTTCCTCTTTGGTTTTGATGCGGGTATAATTTCTGGTGTGATGAATTATGCAGGTCCTGAATTTAATTTGGATGAAGGAGGAATACCTTGGGGTTGGGTAGTAAGTGCACCATCATTCGCAGCCATGATTGCCATGATTTTTTCAGGACGATTAAGCGATATTGTTGGTCGAAAAAAAATACTTGTAGTAGTCGCTTTTTTATATGCAATTTCAGCATTATTCTCGGCTTACGCCACCTCTTACGAAATGCTTTATATAGCACGAATGATTGGCGGATTAGCCTTTGGGGCTGCATTGGTTTTAGCGCCAACTTATATTGCAGAAATTTCTACAGCCGAAAACAGAGGTAAACTCGTTTCAATTCAACAATTAAACATTGTTCTAGGCTTTTTTGCAGCATTTTTAAGCAATTATTATTTCAATAAATACAACACATCTGGCGATTCTTTTTTTACAGATGAAAACGTATGGCGATGGATGCTTGGGGTAGAATTAATTCCAGCAGTTTTGTATTTTATTTTCTTGTTTTTTATTCCGAAAAGCCCGCGTTGGTTGTTTACAAAAAACAGAAATGAAGAAGCTAAAAAAGTTTTGGTAAGCGTTTATGGCGAAGTTAAAGCAACAGAAGAAGTTAATACTATTTTAAGCAGTTTAGAGGGCACCGTTATAAAAGCCGAAGAAAAAGTAAAGTTAAAAGACCTATTTAAACCAGCATTAAGATTTGTTTTAATCGTTGGTTTAGTCGTTGGTGTTTTACAACAAATAACCGGAATAAACGCTGTTTATTTTTACGCCACTTCCATTTTTAAACAAACAGGAATAGGAACAGATGCCGCTTTTGCTTCAGGTGTTTTGTTAAGTTCTATTACAGTGGTTTTTACACTTGTCGCTATGTATTTAATAGACCGCATGGGAAGACGACCTTTACTTTTAGTAGGTACAGCGGGTATTGCAATAAGCCTTTTACTATGTGCTTATGGTTTTAAACAAGCGACGTATCAATTAACTTCAGAATCTATTACAGCATTAAAATTTGAGGGTGCTAACAAGCTATCTATTTACGCTGATAAAGTTTATGATAACGATGTTGATTTTAAAAACGACATGAAATCGGTTTTAGGAAATCAAATATATTCTAAAAACGACGGAGCTATTTTAGAAGCAGCAACTAGCATCAATGCAACCTTAGTATTAATTGGTGTTTTAGGCTTTATTGCTTTTTTTGCGTTTTCACTGGGGCCTGTAATGTGGGTGTTATTATCCGAATTATTCCCAAATAAATATCGCGGATTTGCTATTGGTGTTATAGCCTTTGTAAACTCTTTTATAAGTTGGGTTGTGCAACTTATTTTCCCTTGGGAATTGTCAAATTTAGGAAATGCATTAACCTTTTTCATTTTTGGAGCAATAGCATGTATTGGATTTTTTGTGATGCTAAAAATATTGCCAGAAACCAAAGGAAAATCGTTAGAACAAATAGAAAGAGAACTGGTTACAAATTAATACCTGTACAGATGAAAAATATTTTTACACTATGTTTTTGCTTTATAACACTTATGGGGTGTAAAAATGATAAATCTGAACAAAATACAACAAAATTGGAATTGAGTACATCAAAAAGTAAAGCCGCTAAAGTAACTATAAATAATACCGAAGGAAAGTACCAGTTATTAGTAAATAACAAACCGTTTTATATAAAAGGCGCTGGATTAGAATTTGGTAATATTCCTGCTTTGGCTAAACACAATGGGAATTCGTTTAGAACTTGGCGAACAGAAAACGGCGAACAAAGCGGCAAAGAAGTTTTAGATGAGGCTCAAAAATATGGTTTAATGGTAACTATGGGAATAGAAGTAGCCAGAGAACGACATGGGTTTGATTATAACGATGACGTTGCAGTTAAGGAACAAAAAGAAAGAATTAGAAAAGAAGTATTAGAATTTAAAGACCATCCAGCTTTATTAATATGGGCTATAGGCAATGAGCTGAATTTAAGGTCAACCAACCCTAAAGTTTGGGATGCTGTTAACGACATTTCTAAAATGATTCATGAAATAGACCCCAACCACCCAACCACAACAACACTTGCAGGAGGCTCGCAAAAAGTGGTCAATTATATAAAAGAACGTTGTCCTGATGTTGATATACTATCTATTCAATTATATGGAGGTATAGTAGAATTACCAAAATATTTAAAACTTTTTGATTGGACAGGGCCATATATGGTCACCGAGTGGGGAGCTACAGGGCATTGGGAAGTACCAAAAACATCTTGGGATGTTCCTATTGAAGAAAACAGTACGGTAAAAGCTGCCAATTATTTAAAAAGGTATAAAATCGCTATAGAATCAGATACCACACAATGTTTAGGTTCTTATGTGTTTTTATGGGGACAAAAGCAAGAACGTACGCCAACATGGTACGGCGTGTTTTTAGAAGACGGCAAAGAAACCGAGTCGGTAGATGTGATGCATTATATATGGAATGGCGAATGGCCAGAAAACAGAACGCCACAAATAGAATCGTTTACCATAAATAACAAAACGGCTTATGATGATGTGATTGTTGATTCTGGAAAAGAACTGGTAGCATCTATTAAAATTAAGGACTTTGAAAAGGATACTATGTCGTATTCTTGGGAAGTGTTGCATGAGAGCACCGATTTGAAAGATGGAGGAGATAAAGAAGAACGCCCAAACACGGTTAAAATAGAAATAATTAATAATTCAAAAGGAAACTTACAGTTCAAATCGCCTAAAAAAGGGTTGTATCGGTTATTTGTTTATGCAGACGATGGTTATGACCATGCGGCCACAGCAAATATTCCGTTCAGAGTAAATTAAAAACAATAAAACCAACTTTAATGAGTAATAGTGAAATTTATACACAAGAAAAACCTTCTATAGAATCTAAAGATATAAAAGGAGAATTGGTAAATTTTGATAACGAAGATTATTATAAAATTTCCAATAGCGATGCTATGCGTCCATTCTTTATGAGCATTGTGAGCGATTCAAATCACTGGATGTTTATATCAAGCAATGGTGGATTATCAGCAGGAAGAAAAAATAGTGAATCTTCATTATTCCCCTATTATACCGATGATAAAATAACAGAATCCGCTGATATTACAGGGAGCAAAACCATATTTCAAATTCATATTAAAGGTAAAACTTATATTTGGGAGCCTTTTTCCGTAAGACAATCGGGGTTGTACCGCATTACTAGGAATTTATACAAGAATAGTTATGGTAATAAAGTAATTTTTGAAGAGGTTAATAAAGATTTAGGACTTACCTATAGATATCAATGGAGTTCAAGTAATCAATTTGGGTTTGTAAAGACATCAACGATTATAAACAATTCTTTTAAGAACATAAGTGTTACTTTTTTAGACGGATTGCAAAATAT
This sequence comes from uncultured Algibacter sp., assembly GCF_963976535.1. Classification (NCBI taxonomy): domain Bacteria; kingdom Pseudomonadati; phylum Bacteroidota; class Flavobacteriia; order Flavobacteriales; family Flavobacteriaceae; genus Algibacter; species uncultured Algibacter sp. The sequence continues at coordinate 4,855 of NZ_CAXBLF010000053.1, forward strand.
TTTACCATCCGGAGTTACCTCTGATTTACAAAACAGTAGAAGTAATTTAGTTGATGCCTATAAAAAAAGTGAATTACTACCAGAAGTTGGATTAGGTATTTATGCGCTTAGTGCTTTTATTGTTGATAAAGCAGAACCAAGTGAAGCTTTAAAATCTAATATCGTTTGGTCTATAGGTGCTGAAAACCCAACACATTTAGTGTCGTCTTTACAGCTTGATAATTTTAGAAGCGGAAACAAGGTGGAACAAGAAATAGATATTAAAGCTGAAAAAGGAGCTTATTTTATTTCTTCAGATTTAGAGCTTGAAGCAAATTCAGAAAAAGACTGGATGTTTGTTACTAATGTAAACCAATCTATTACAGGAGTAACTGAAATTTCAGAAATGATAAAAAATGAAGCAGATTTGGCAGGCCTAGTTCAAGAGGATATTGAAGCTGGAACCAAAAGATTAATTCAATTAACGGGAGCATCTGATGGTTTACAAGCATCTGATGATACACTTACCAACAGCAGACACTTTGCTAATACGCTTTTCAATATTATGCGCGGTGGTATTTTTGATGATGGTTATAACATAGAAAGGCAAGATTTTATAAAATATATCGCCAATGCCAACAAGAAAGTGTTTAAAAAGAAAGAAGATGTATTAAACGCATTGCCTGAACTATTCACATTACATGATATTCATAATATTGCAGAACAAGATGAAGACAAAAATTTCAAAAGACTGTGTTTTGAATATTTACCACTAAAGTTTAGTAGAAGACACGGTGACCCAAGTAGACCTTGGAACAAGTTTTCAATTAATACAAGAAGCGAGATAGATGGTTCTAAAATATTAGATTACGAAGGCAACTGGCGAGATATTTTTCAGAACTGGGAAGCCTTGGCTCATGCTTATCCTGAATATATAGAAAGTATGATTCATAAGTTTTTAAATGCTACAACATTTGAAGGCTATAATCCATACCGAGTTACAAAAGGTGGTTTTGATTGGGAAATTATAGAAGAAAACGACCCCTGGTCTTACATTGGTTATTGGGGCGATCATCAAATAATTTACTTATTAAAATTCTTAGAATTTATTGAAGACCACTACCCTAGCCGATTAGAAAAACGTTTTTCAGAAGACATTTTTGTGTATGCCAATGTACCATATAAAATAAAAAGCTACGAGCATACACTGATTAATCCTAAAGATACGATTGATTTTGACCATGACTTAGATGCCAAAATTCATCAAAAGAAAGAAGAATTAGGAGCAGATGGTGCTTTATTGAGAGACAAAACGTTCTTTATTTATAAAGTAAATCTTATTGAAAAATTATTAGCTACCGTATTGGCAAAAGTGTCCAATTTTATACCAGAAGGCGGTATTTGGTTAAATACTCAGCGTCCAGAATGGAACGATGCTAATAATGCTTTAGTGGGCAACGGTGTTTCAATGGTAACCCTAAATTACTTAAATCGCTTTTTAAATTTCTTCGAAAAAATTGTTTCACAATCAGAAACAGAACGGGTAGAAATCTCCTCAGAATTAGCAACATTTTTTAATGAAGTTGTTGCAACGCTTCAAACTAATAAAAATATCCTTTCTGGACATGTTTCAAATAAAGACAGAAAAACAGTGTTAGATGGTTTAGGGCAAGCAGGAAGTAAATATAGAGATGGTATTTATGAGAATGGTTTTTCTAGTGATAAAACTGCGGTTAGTAAAACAGAACTTTTAGAATTTCTTCAAACTACAAAAGCATATTTGCAACATACTATAGATGCGAATAAGCGATCAGATAATATGTATCACGCCTATAACCTTATGACGGTAGAAAATGATAGCGAAGTATCTATATCGTATTTACCAGAAATGTTAGAGGGTCAAGTAGCGGCATTAAGTTCAGGTTATTTAGCGCCAAACGAAGCTTTGGATTTGTTAGATGGACTAAAAAGTAGCGCTTTATTTAGAGAAGATCAATACAGTTATATTTTATATCCAGACAGAGAATTGCCAAGGTTTGATAAAAGGAATAATATTCCTTCTGATAAAGTGGAACAATCGGAGTTGTTAAAACAATTGGTTGCTGATGGAAATGCGCAGATTATTGAAAAGGATGTTTTAGGCAATTATCATTTTAATGGCAATTTCAACAATGCAAATAGTTTGAAAGAGGCATTGAATAATTTGCCTTTAGAGGCTTATGAGCCTTTAGTTGAAAAAGAGACAACCTTATTGTTAAATATTTTTGAAGATATATTCAATCATAAATCTTTTACAGGACGTTCAGGGACTTTCTATGGTTATGAAGGCTTAGGGTCTATTTATTGGCACATGGTTTCAAAACTATTAGTAGCGGTTCAAGAAAATTGTTTGTTGGCTATTAATAATAATGAAAGTGAAGAACTTATCGGTAAACTCTTAGACCATTATTACGAAATAAACGCAGGCATTGGTGTGCATAAATCACCAGAATTATACGGTGCTTTCCCAACCGATCCGTACTCGCATACACCAGCAACAAAAGGCGCGCAACAACCAGGAATGACTGGGCAAGTTAAGGAAGATGTATTATGCCGAATAGGAGAATTAGGTGTTTTTGTTGATAACGGATGCATCGTTTTCAATCCGCGTTTATTAAGAAAAAGTGAGTTCTTAAAATCATCAAAAATATTTCATTATACAAATATCAATAAAGAAGAAAAAGAAATTGAATTAGAAGCCAATTCATTATGTTTTACTTATTGTCAAATTCCAATTATTTATAAACTAGCTAAGAAGGAAAATTTAAAAGTAGTATTCAGTCAAGATACTGTATTAGAGTTTGACACTTTAGAACTTGACTCACAAACAAGTAAAAAAGTATTTGAAAGAACAGGAGAGATTAACCAGATAATTGTTTCTGTAAAGAAATAGAAGATTTATAAATTATAACAATAATCTATCAACCATTTTATTTGCCATCAGGTGATGGGAAAAAGTAAAAAAGTTAGAAAAAAAGTGACAAAACAAAAACATATAACAGCAGCAGAAATATTAGGAAATCCAGATTATTTGGCAATTTCCTATGGAGGATATAGGCAGAAATCTCGTGATATCCAGCCTACAATTCCACAGCTTAAGGAAGACATGAAAATCTTAGCTGCTATGGGCATTAAAATTTTAAGAACTTATAATGTACAATTGCAACAAGCCCCAAACTTATTAAAGGCTATTACTGAATTAAAAAAAGAAGACCCAGCCTTTGAAATGTATGTCATGTTGGGCGCTTGGATAGATTGCCAAAACGCATGGACTGATAAAGTGCCAAATCACGAGGTTGAAAGTGAACAAAATGTTGGTGAAATTGATAGAGCCGTTGCCTTAGCAAAAGCGTATCCAGATATTGTTAAGATTATAGCCGTTGGAAATGAAGCCATGGTGCGATGGGCTACAAGTTATTTCGTGCGCCCTAATGTTATTTTAAAATGGATAAATCATTTACAGGATTTAAAGACCTCTGGAGAACTATCTAAAGATTTATGGATTACGAGTTCAGATGATTTTTCATCATGGGGCGCCGGAGACCCTAGTTATCGTTGTGAAGACTTAACGAATCTTATTAAAGCAGTAGATTATATATCTATGCACACCTACCCAATGCATAACTCGCACTATAACCCTGCCTTTTGGGTAGTACCTGAAAACGAATATGAATGGTCCGATTCGGAAAAAATTGAATCTGTAATGCAGCGGGCTCTAGATTTTGCAACAAACCAATACGATGGTGTTGTAAACTATATGAAAAGCTTAGGGGTTAATAAACCTGTACATATTGGGGAAACTGGTTGGGCAACAATTTCTAATGAACACTATGGTGCTAGTGGGTCTAAAGCTGCAGACGAGTATAAATCTGGACGGTATTTTCAACTTATTAGAGATTGGAGTTATAAAGCAAAAGTGTCATGTTTTTATTTCGAAGCGTTTGATGAGCAGTGGAAAGATGCCGATAACGAAGGTGGTTCTGAAAACCATTTTGGACTAATAAATGGCAAAGGGCAAGCAAAATATGCTATATGGAATTTAGTTGACGAAGGTGTTTTTAACGGACTAACAAGAGACGGCAAAGCAATATCTAAAACATATAATGGTAAAAAAGAGGATTTACTATCAGAGGTTCTAGTTCCACCATTAAAAAGAGAAGTAACTTTTAATTATTAATTATGAGAAATTATCTATTAATCATAAGAAATTGTATGCTGATTTTATTATTCGGTGTCATATCGTCTTGTGGTAAAGTTAAAAAGAATGATGTGAAAGAAGAAGTTTTAACGAAAGCAGTTTCAGCTAAAGATATTTTAGGAAATCCTGATTATTTAGCCATGTCGTATGGTGGTTATAGGGATGCCGATGATCGTGTTGAACCATCAATAGATCAAATTAAAGATGACGTGAAGCTATTAGCAGCTATGGGTATTAAAATACTTCGTACTTATAAAGTACATAAACCTCAAGCCATTAATCTTCTAAAAGCCATTAGTGAATTAAAACAAGAAAACCCAAGCTTCGAAATGTACGTGATGCTTGGTGCTTGGATAGATAGTAAAAATGCATGGACAGATCAGGAACCAATTCACAATGAAGAAAGTGAAGCAAATGAGGCACAAATTTTAGTAGCTGCACATTTGGCAAATAAGTATCCAGATATTGTGAAAGTAATTGCTGTGGGTAATGAAGCCATGGTTAAATGGGCAGCAAGTTATTATGTAGAACCATGGATAATCTTAAAATGGGTAAATCATCTTCAGGAATTAAAGAAAGAAGGTAAACTACCCAAAGATTTATGGGTAACTAGTTCAGATAATTTTGCCTCTTGGGGAGGCGGTGGCGAAGAGTACCACGTAGAAGATTTAAATAAATTAATTAAAGCAGTAGATTTTCTGTCGGTTCACACCTACCCGATGCATGATACACATTATCAGCCAGAATTTTGGTTAAATGCTGAAGGTTTGGAAGGTAAAAGCGATATGGAAAAAATCGAAATTTCCATGTTAAGAGCTAAGAAATATGCGATGATGCAATATGAAAACGTAAAAAAATATATGGAAAGTCTTGGTGTCACTAAACCCATTCATATTGGGGAAACTGGATGGGCAAGTTTTTCTTCAGGTCATTATGGTGCTAATGGATCAAAAGCTAGCGATGAGTACAAAGAAGCACTTTACTATAAACACATGAGAGACTGGACTAACGAAGCTGGAATGTCGTGTTTTTATTTCGAAGGATTTGACGAACCTTGGAAAGGTGGTGATGATTCGGGAAATTCTGAAAAGCATTTTGGATTATTCACAGTAGATGGCAAGGCAAAATATGTGCTTTGGGATGAAGTAGATAAAGGGATATTTAAGGGCTTAACAAGAGATGGAAACCCTGTTACAAAAACATTTAATGGAAATAAAGAAAAATTAATGGAGACCGTTTTAGTTCCTCCCACTGCTATAGAGTTTAGCGTGTCCCATTGATAAATAAACTATCAAAAAAATGAAACCAATTAAATTATTCGTGTTCAGTCTTTTAATAATTACAATGAGCTGTAATAAAACAAAAAGCAATTTACAGGTTGAAGTTTTTGAAACTTCTGCAAAAGGAAACAAATTAACTAAGCTTTCTGAATTTCAGAAGGCTGATAGTTTGGTAACAATTAAGTTAAAACCAGAGGACACCTTTCAAACTATTACGGGGTTTGGAGGCGCGTTTACAGAATCTTCTGCCTACTTATTAAACAAGATAAGTAAAAAAAACAGAGATACAATTTTGAAGGCCTATTTCGCTAAAAATGGCGCAAACTATTCTTTAACAAGAACGCACATGAACTCATGTGATTTCTCATTAGGTCAATATTCATATTCACCAGTCGAAGCGGATATGAGTTTAGAGCATTTTACAATTGAAGAAGATAGAGATGATCTTATTCCGATGATTAAAGATGCGATGGCCATATCAGAAGATGGATTTAAAATTTTCGCGTCTCCCTGGACAGCCGCTCCTTGGATGAAGGATAATAACAGTTGGGTTGGTGGTAAACTACTTCCTGAATATTATGATACTTGGGCGTTATTCTTTTCAAAATATCTAGATGCTTATAAAAATGAAGGCATAGATATTTGGGGTTTTACTGTAGAAAATGAACCCATGGGTAATGGGAATAATTGGGAAAGTATGCATTATTCTCCTGATGAAATGACAGCCTTTGTACAAAATTATTTAGGTCCAAAACTAGAGGCTGACGGATATGGAGATAAAATAATTTTAGGATTCGATCAAAACCGTGCACATTTAAAAGATTGGGTTGATTCTATGTATAAAAATGAAGCAACTTCAAAATATTTTGACGGAACAGCCATTCATTGGTATGATAGTACCTTCGAAATTTATCCAAAGGAATTACAGTATGCCCATAACAAAGCCCCTAATAAACTTTTAATTCAAACTGAAGCCTGTGTAGATTCGGAAATACCAAAATGGAAGGATGATGCGTGGTACTGGAGCAAGGAAGCTACAGATTGGGGCTGGGATTGGGCGCCAGAAGATCAAAAATATCTACACCCAAAATATGCGCCCGTAAATCGTTATGCCAGAGATATTATTGGCACCCTAAACAATTGGGTAGACGGATGGGTAGATTGGAATATGGTACTTGATAGACAAGGTGGCCCAAATTGGTTTGAAAACTGGTGTGTTGCACCAGTAATTGTTGATCCTGATAAAGATGAAGTTTATTTTACTCCGCTCTACTATACCATGGCGCATTTTAGTAAATACATAAGACCTAATGCTAAAGTTATTGGAGTGGATAACTCTGACGAAGAACTGATGGTTACAGCAGCAATAAACCCCGATGGAACTACAGCCGTAGTCATTTTTAATGAAACAAAAACCCCAAAAAGTATTAACCTATCAATGCATGGAAAAAATGTAGAATTTTCAATAGATGCTCAGGCTATTCAAACTATTTTAATTCCAATAAACGAACTATAACTAACTAAACCAATAAGATATGTCAACCATTAAAACAGCCACAAAGGATAGAGTGCCTCTTGGTCAAAAAGCAGCTTTTGGAGCCGGCCATTTGGTTTTAAACCTTTATCCAGGAGCCTTAGGATTCTTTATGTTCTTCTTACTAACAGCTTTCGGGATGGATCCTTTATTGGCAGGACTTTTAGGTGGATTACCACGATTTTTTGATGCCCTTACCGATCCAATTATGGGATTTATTTCAGACAACACAAGCTCTAAATGGGGCAGAAGGCGACCATACATTTTAGTAGGAGGTATTTTAAGTGCTATTACATTTGTTTTGCTTTGGCAACTTGACGAAAACAATTCTTCAGACTATAATTTTTGGTACTTCCTAATTATGTCTATGGTTTTTCTTATTGGTAATACCATGTTTGCGACACCTCTGGTTGGCCTAGGCTATGAAATGACTTCCGATTATAATGAACGAACACGTTTAATGGCGTTTTCACAAACAGTTGGTCTGTTAGCATGGGTAATTGTACCTTGGTTTTGGGTCATTATTGCTGACCCAAATTTTTTTAGTAATCAAGCCGAAGGAGTCAGAACAATGGCCATGTATGTTGGAATCGCTTGTTTATTTCTCGGCCTTTTACCTGCTATATTTTGTAGAGGCATAGACACTGCTCCTATGGGGAATAGAAAGAAACTAAGTTTTACCTCTTTAATTAGTAATATGAAAGATTTATTCAGGAGTATAAAAGAGGCTGTGAAAAATAAACCCTTTATGAAATTATGTGGTGCTACTTTTTTAGTGTTTAATGGTTACCAAATTGTGGCGTCTTTCAGTTTTTTTATTTTCGTTTTTTACATTTTTAACGGAAGCTATGAAGCCACATCAACATGGCCTGCTTGGTTTAGCTCGATTGGAGCATTGGTTTCAGCATTTTTAGTCATTCCAATTGTATCAAAAATGGCTGAAAAATGGGGCAAAAAGAAAGCGTTCATTATTTCAACCGCCCTTTCTATAGTTGGATACATTTTGAAGTGGTGGGCTTTTACTCCAGATAATATTTGGCTTTCTTTTATTCCAATACCTTTAATGTCATTTGGTTTAGGAAGTTTATTCACCTTGATGATGAGTATGACTGCCGATGTTTGTGATCTAGATGAACTTGTTAATGGCATGCCAAGGAAAGAGGGTACTTTCGGTGCATTATATTGGTGGGTTGTAAAACTTGGACAAGGATTAGCCCTTGTTTTAGGAGGTCTAGTATTAAAGTTAATTGGATTCGACGGCAATGCTGCTACACAGACGGTTGATACCATGACAAAATTAAGAATCGCCGATATAGTTATTCCTGTAGTAACAGCAGGTTTGGCTATTTGGATTATGTGGAAATATGGTCTTTCTGAAGAAAGAGCAAAAGATATTACAGCTCAATTAGAAGAAAGAAGAGGCGTGTTGTAACCATGTTAATTTGTTAAGTAGATTATATAATTAAAAAAATAGTAAAATGTCAACAAACATAATAATCATCGTAGGGATTGTACTTATATTAATTGCAATCCTCAGCAGTATAAAAAGAAACTCAAGTACAAGACTTATTAGTACCAAACTTGGAATACCTGCAGGAATCATAGGTGTTCTAATTATGATATACGCGAGCTATTCATCTGACTTAGTTAAATACAATGGGCACATTGAACAAGTTTCAATTGGAAATAAGTTGAAAATCACCGGTCCAGTAAAGGCAGCTAAAGTCATTTCTCCAGTAGATAAAGATTCTGTTGATTGTCGAATCTTGACCATGGGGGTTTATCCAGAATTGAGTGAAAAAAATGATATTTGGGTATTGATTCGTCCAACAGACGATCGTTATTACCCACAATCAGATCATACCAACACCTCTTACAAAAGAGATGGTGAATGGCAAGTTGTTACACGTTTTGGTGGAGATAAGGGTGAGGCCTATGATTTGATTATTTATGAATCAGATGCTACCGCTTCATCGTTTTTTAGTGCCACCATAGCAAAATGGAAGGAAGAAGACAACTATCCTGGATTAAAACTTGAAGAAATACCATCCGGCGCAAAAGAAGTGGATAGAATCAAAATATATACAAGTAAAAATTGTAGAGGCGTGTTTTAAATTCATAGAAACTTATTGTAAACACATTAGTAAAAAGCATTTATTATTACATTAAATATATAATTAATCAAAATTAAATAAAGAAAATGTCTTATAGAGAAGAGTCATATTATAAATCAAAATATAGTCAGAAAGCCACTCAAGGTATTAACCTTTCAGATTATTCGTTAGAAGAGTTAAAAGCGCTATGGCATAAAACCATGCGGGAAGGATTTCATGGTATATGCTTTAGTATGTACAAGGAAGGGCAATCACCAGGTGATGATATAAGCATGGAGCAAGTTGAGCAGCGTATTAATATATTAAAACCTTATGTTAGTGCTATTCGATCGTTTTCATGTATTGAAGGAAATGAATATGTGCCAATAATCGCAAAAAAGCATGGTCTTAAAACTTTAGTTGGAGCATGGCTTAGTGATGATAAAGACGATAATGAAAGGGAAATAGAAGGCTTAATTGCACTTGCTAAAGATGGTAAGGTGGATGTTGCAGCAGTAGGCAACGAAGTTTTATATCGAAATGATTTGACTTTAGATGAATTAGTGGGCTACATTAATCGTGTAAAAGAAGCTTTAGCAGGATTAGACATTCCTGTAGGCTATGTAGATGCTTATTACGAATTTTCAAGGCATCCTATTTTAGTTGAGAGCTCAGATGTAGTTTTGGCGAATTTATACCCATATTGGGAAGGCTGTCCTATAGAGTATGCCTTAGGGCACATGCAGGCCATGTTTGGTTCTGTTGTAGATGCGGCACAAGGAAAACCCATCATTATTACTGAGACGGGATGGCCAAGTCAAGGAGGAAGTCTCGATGGTGCTATAGCTTCCGATGATGCCGCTATGAAATATTTTATAGATACCGTTCATTGGACTGAGGAGAATGAGATCCCTGTATTTTATTTTTCATCTTTTGATGAGTCATGGAAAACGGGAGATGAAGGTGATGTTGGAGCTTATTGGGGACTTTGGGATAAGCATGAGAACTTAAAGTTCTAATGGCAAATTCAGGTAAATAACTTAAATTGTCAAATTTAATTTTTGGTCGCAATTGTTTTATTGCAACATTAATATGGATGTAGTGTGATGGCTTTTAATAATGGTAAAATAAAGTAAATTTTCAATTTTGGATTAAGAACCTATAGATTATATAAGAATGCGGATATACAATTTTTAACGGCTATGTCTCTAAAATCATAAAAACAAGTGTCAATTAACTAATACTAAATTATGTCAATAATTAATACGGCGTCAAGAGATAAAGTTCCATACGGGCAAAAAGTCGCTTTTGGAATTGGTATGCTCGCCAATCAAATGTTTCCTGCAGCACTAGGTATTTTTATGGTCGTGCTCGTTCAGGATCTTGGTTTTCCAGGATGGATGTGGGGCGTGGTGTACTTCCTACCAAGATTATTCGATACGTTTACAGACCCTATAATGGGTTTTATATCGGATAATACGAAATCACGTTGGGGGCGTCGTAGACAATATGTATTCTTAGGAGCTATCATAATGGGTATTTCATTTATCGTTATGTGGCAATTGTTTAGAGTAAATGGAGTGGATTATAATTTTATGTATTTTATCCTCTGGTCGTTTGTGTTTTATCTAGGACTTACCATTTTTAGTGTGCCCTATGTAGCCATGGGTTATGAGATGAGTAATGATTTTCATGAACGAACGAGTATCATGGGTGTGGCACAATGGATTGGGCAATGGGCATGGGTTATTGCGCCTTGGTTTTGGGTCATCATGTACGATCAAGAGCTATTTGAAACAGCCGAAGTTGCCACAAGGTCACTCGCTGTTTGGGTCGCTATTATTTGTATGATTTTTGCTATGGTTCCTGCCATTTTTATAAAAAGTAAATCTACTTTAAATGAAGATTATTCGCCGCTTAGTTTTAAAACGATTGGAGGCAGTCTTAAAGAAATAATATCTGGTTTTAAAGATGCATTTGGGCTAAAAGCATTTAGGCAACTCTGTTTTGCCACATTTTTGGTTTACAATGCATTTTACGCCATTGCTGCATTTACCTTTTTTATAATTGTTTATCATCTTTTTGATGGTGATGCTGGAGCTGCTGGTATTTGGCCGACGCTTTTTGGGTCGCTGGGTGCATTGGTTACAACATTTTTGGTCATTCCTATGGTTACGCAAATGTCGAAAAAACTTGGTAAGAAGACAGCGTTTATTTATTCGCAAGGTATATCCATTGTAGGCTATATAATGTTGTGGTTTCTCTTTGTTCCTGGTAAACCTTATTTGTTCATAATTGCGTTGCCTTTTTTCTCTTTTGGCATTGGGAGTTTATTTGTACTGATGATGTCTATGACTGCCGACGTGATTGATTTGGATGAACTTAATACCGGAAAGCGAAGAGAGGGTACATTTGGAGCCATTTATTGGTGGATGGTAAAATTTGGTTTTGCTATTGCTGGAGGATTAAGCGGGGTCATTATGAGTTTTGTTGGTTTTGATTCTGGTGCAGAAACCCAAACTGAAGAGTCCATAATTGGTTTAAGAGCTGCGTTCTCTGGAATTCCTATTCTTGGAACACTAACTGCCATGTGGATTATGCGAAATTATGATATTACTGAAGATCGTGCTAATGAAATACGTGCTCAAATAGAGAAGCGCCAACAAGATGCTGCTTCTAAGCTTACATCTTACTATCAATCTGAGAAGTTACTGTCACTTGGCGATTTTGATTTAAATACAGCTTTAAAATCAGATATTGATTTTTCAGTAAAAACACACGATGATATTAAAGCTCTGTTTTCAAAAACATTAAATAACGGAATCCATGGATTGTGTTTTAGCCCCTATGAAGAAGGACAGAATATTGGCGATCAATTATCTGAAGCGCAAATACGCAGGCGTATGCAGGTTGTATCGCCATATACCAAATGGGTGCGCTCATTTTCATGTACTGATGGTAATGAGTATATTCCTAAAGTGGCGCATGAAATGGGCTTAAAAACCGTAGCAGGAGCCTGGATTGATGGCGATAAAGCTAAAAATGAAAAAGAGATTAGCGCATTGATTGATTTGGCTCAAAAAGGCTACGTTGATATTGCTGTGGTTGGTAATGAAGTTTTACTGCGTAATGAATTGACCGAGCAAGAAATGTTGGACTATATTAATAGAGTTAAACAAGCCTTACCAGATATCCCAGTTGGTTATGTGGATGCCTATTATCAATTTCACGAACGTCCAAAGCTAGTGGAAGCATGTGATATTATTTTAGCGAATTGTTATCCATATTGGGAAGGATTTAGTATTGAGCAAGCTTCAATTTATTTAAAACAAATGTATGCTGTTACTAAACATGCCGCTCAGGATAAACCAATAATTATTACAGAAACAGGTTGGCCAAATCAAGGAAATAGTAATAGTGATGCTGAACCTTCTCAAGAAAATGCAATGAGATATTTTATAAATGCAAATAATTGGTCACGGCAGGAAAAAATAGAACTATTTTATTTCTCGTCATTTGATGAGTCTTGGAAAGCACATCATGAAGGTGATGTAGGACAACGATGGGGAATATGGGATAAAAACGAAAAATTAAAATACAATTAACTATGTCGTACAGAGCGGATAAAATAAGATCATTAGCAGGATTAAATCTTGATAATAAAACAACAAAAGGATTACAGAATCTATTCAAAAAAACATTAAAGAATGGTATGCATGGGCTATGTTTTAGCCCATACGAAGAAGGTCAGAAACCCGGTGACCAAATGACTGAAGAACAGATTAGAAGGCGAATGAAAATTATTAAGCCATACACGAAATGGATTCGTTCTTTTTCATGCACCGATGGTAATGAGGCCATTCCCAGAATAGCTAAAGAGTTTGGTATTAAAACTTTAGTGGGCGCATGGTTAGGTGATGATGCCGAAATTAATAAAAAGGAAATAGACGGACTTATAAAACTAGCAAAAGATGGCTATGTGGATATTGCTGCTGTGGGTAACGAAGTTATGTATCGTGGTGATTTAACCGAAGATGAACTTTTAGGTTTTATGTACCAAGTAAAAACAGCTGTTCCAAATATACCAATGGGATATGTAGATGCCTATTATGAGTTTAGTCACAGACCGAGAATTACAGAGGCCTGCGACGTTATATTAGCAAATTGCTACCCGTATTGGGAAGGCTGTAGTTTAGAATACTCGTTGCTTTATATGAAGGATATGTATAATCAAGCAGTAAGTGCAGGTAACGGCAAAAAAGTAATTATTACAGAAACAGGTTGGCCATCTTATGGAGAAGGGCTTCAAGGTGCACACCCTTCACATGAAAATGCTATTAAGTATTTTATCAATTCACAAGTATGGTCTGATGAAAGCGATACAGAGATGTTCTATTTCTCATCATTTGATGAATCTTGGAAAATTGGTTCTGAGGGCGTTGTTGGAGCTTTTTGGGGATTATGGGATAAAGATGAAAAGTTAAAGTTTTAAAATATAATGATATAGATTTTTTAAATTAGCATGTTGAAAGTAAATGTTCTACATGCTAATTTTTTCATTTACCTAGTGTCTAAATAATTGTTATGAAAATCAAAGCCCTTTATTTAAAGATAATACTGTTGCTTACTCTTTTTGCAACTTCCTGTCAGCAACCTATAAGAGATCTTTATCCAGAAACTTTAGTCGGAGGATTAGAATTACTCACTTCAGAAACCACGGGAATTGATTTCAGCAATACGATGCGTGAGACAAAAATCTTGAATCACTATTATTATAGTCAAATTTATGTTGGTTCTGGAGTGGCTATTGGAGATATTAATAATGATGGATTGTCAGATATTTTCTTTGGAGGCAATCAAGTTTCAGATAGGTTATATCTAAATAAAGGGGATTTCAAATTTGAAGACATAACTAAAAAATCTAAAGTTGCAAAAAACTCTGGTTGGACTTGGGGTGTAACTATGGCAGATGTTAATGCGGATGGCTATCTAGATATTTATGTAAGTAGAAATGGTAATTCCTTAAAACTCGAAGACCTCAGAAACCAATTATATATAAATAATCAAGACCTCACTTTTACAGAATCAGCTATGGCTTATGGTCTTGGAGATGTTGGTTATTCAACACAAGCGGTGTTTTTTGATATGGATAATGATGGTGATTTAGATATGTATCAAGTGAATCAACCGGCAGACAAAAAGGTGCTTTTAATTAATAAGATTCCAGCTGAACGCTATAAATATTTCAGAGATAGAATTTATAGAAACGATAACGGAAGGTTTAAGGATGTCTCAGAAGAAGTAGGGATATCAAGAGATTATGCTTACGGGTTAAGCGTTAATGCTTCCGATTTTAATAATGATGGATGGATGGATTTGTATGTTTCTAATGATTATGCAGAACCCGATTTTATGTATTATAATAATGGAGATGGTACATTTCGTAATGTAATTAATGAGCAATTAAATCATATAACACAGCTTAGCATGGGTTCTGACACTGGTGATGTAAATAACGATGGCTTAATCGATATTCTCACAACAGATATGACACCAGAAGACCACTATCGTTCTAAAACCAATATGGGTTCAATGAGTACAGAGGCTTTTAATATCATGGTTGAAGCTGGAGCTCATTATCAATATATGGCAAATGCGTTACAAATAAATACTGGAGTTGGTAGTTTTTCAGACGTTGCAAATATTGCAGGAATTTCTAATACCGATTGGAGTTGGGCAAGCCTTTTAGTAGACTTGGATAATGATAGTTGGAAAGATATAATAATATCTAATGGTATTAAAAAAGATGTTGATAATAATGACTATTTAACACTTTTAAATAACCTTGACGGAAAAAATATTACTGCGGAGGAATTATTTCAGATTAGTAAAGACGCACCCTCTCAGCCCATATCAAATTATGCTTTCAGGAATAATGGAGACTTTCAATTTCAAAAAGTCACAAAAGATTGGGGCTTTAGCGCGCCCAGTTTTTCTAGCGGTATGGCTTACGGCGATTTGGATAATGATGGCGATTTAGATGTTGTAACTAATAATATGGACGCCCCTGCTTTTATTTATGAAAACAAAGCCACTGGAAATTTTTTAAAGATTAAACTTGAGGGTTCCGATAAAAACAGATTTGGTATTGGAGCAAAAGCAATTATTAGCTACAATAATAAATTACAAGCAGCAGAAAATAGCGTGACTCGCGGTTTTATATCTTCAGTAGAACCCGGAATATTTTTTGGACTCGGGAAAGATATAGAAATAGATAAAGTTGAAGTGATTTGGCCAGATGGGAAAACTAATCTTTTTGAAAATGTAAGTGCAAATAAAATACTAACTGCCAAATATTCAAAAGCAACTTTAAAAGACAAGGAAACCTTAGAAACAAAAACGTTACTAACTAAAATTAATGTCAAAAATCTGGGTATTGATTATACACACCAAGAAAATGAATTTGATGATTTTAAAGAAGAAATTCTTTTACCTCATAAATTATCAAATAATGGGCCTTTTTCGGCTGTAGCAGATGTTAATGGTGATGGCTTAGAAGATTTATTTATTGGAGGCGCAGCTGAACAAGCAGGTGTTTTATACTTACAAAAAGGAGAAGGTAATTTTGAAGAAAGTACATTGCAACCTTGGAAAAAAGATAAAGCCTCTGAAGACTTAGGGGTATTATTTTTTGATGCCGATGGAGATCAGGATTTAGATTTATACGTTACTAGTGGCGGTAACGAATTTAAAAGCGGAAATACGTTATTAAAAGATAGATTATATATAAACAATGGTTTGGGCGATTTTTCAAATAACTCAAAAGCATTACCAAATATATATGAAAGTACACAGTGCGTAAAAGCTTCTGATATTGATAAAGATGGTGATTTAGATCTGTTTATAGGCACAAGGCTTATTGCAGGTAAATATCCATATCCAGCAAGTAGTTATTTTTTAATTAATAATAATGGCATTTTTACAAAAGGAGCAAATAATATAGCACCTAACCTTGAAAATATTGGCATGGTAACCGATGTTGTTTTTACAGATATAGATTTAGATAGCGATGAAGATCTTATGTTGGTTGGCGAATGGATGACTATCACCATTTTAACAAATAACCAAGGTAAATTTGAAGATAGCTCTGAAAAGTATGGGCTTAAAGATACAAGAGGGTTATGGTGGTCTATAACAGCCAACGATTTAGATAATGATGGAGATGATGATTACATTATAGGTAATTTGGGTAGAAACAATAAATTTAAAGCCACTAAGGAGCATCCTTTTAAGGTTTATGCTAATGATTTTGATAATAACGGAACTAATGATGTGGTATTGGCAAAATTCTATAAAGATGATTATGTGCCTCTACGTGGTCGAGAATGTACTAGCGAACAAATGCCTTATGTGGCTGAGAAATTTAAGGATTACCATAGTTTTGCCTCATCTAAACTATTAGATATACTTCCAGAGGAAAAAGTTGAAAATGCCGTTATTTATGAAATTAATAATTTTGAAAGCATTATTTTAATTAATGAAGATGGCCAACTAAAGCGCCAATCACTGCCTATTCAAGCTCAAGTTAGTCCTATTAAATCGTCGTTAGTTGATGATTTTAATTCAGATGGTTTTAAAGATATACTCATTGTAGGGAATCATTTTGGTGTAGAAGTTGAAACTACACGTTACGATGCAGGATATGGTTATCTCCTACTTGGAGATGGAAACAATAATTTTAAGCCCTTACCTCCCGCTCTTAGTGGTTTACATGTGCCTTTAGATAGCCGTTCTGTTCAATCTATTAAAATAAAAAGTGATAAGACATTATTAATAACTAATAATAATGAGTCATTATCTATGTTTAAAATCAGATATAAATAGAGTTAACATATAATTACTCATACAGTTTTAATTTTATTTAGGGTTTAAAAAAGTGTTAACGACCTTATCATCATTAGACAAGTTTTGAGAATAGATTCATGTTTATTTAATTAAAACGATGGTTTTCAGCCCAATTCAGCTATTTCAATTATTAATATTCCTTAACAACTTGTAATTTTACCACAACATCTCCACAACATATAGGTAAATACCTACATGTTGTTGAATTTTGATTCCACTTGATTTTTATCTAAAAAACCGACAATCCGCAAATAGTATCGCTGTATTGCTAAAAAATGAATAATTTGTGTGTTTTTTTGCGATGTATACTTTTTGTTGAGGTCTTCTTTGTGTATTTAATAAAAACCTTAGGCTATCTTTATGAATATGGAAATTTAGTGTAGACTTTAATTGTATTTAATTCAATATCAGAAATGCTTGTTTCCTTTTTATAAACTAATCTAAATATATATTATGATGAAAAAAATTACTTTATTACTAATTCTTTTGACTGTATCCTTTGGGTATTCGCAAACAGATGTATTAGAAAACTTTGATGGCACTGCTCCAACAATAACTTGGGCTGATGATAATGGTGGGGCAACCGTGGCTATTAGTACTACGCAAGCTAGTTCTGGCGCAAATTCGGTTGAATTAATTACTGCTGCGGCTGGTCAACCTTGGCAAGGTGCGCAGCTTGTAATGCAAGACAATAAAATTGACATGAGAGATGCTACCACAGGTGTTGGTACTAACAAGGTAGTTACATTTAATTTGTACTCTACTTCTCCAAAACGTTTTCTTGTAAAATTATCAACTCCTGATCTTGGATCTACCACGGCTGATGAATCTAAAACTGCCGTATCTCATGGAGGAACGGGTTGGGAACTAATGACTGCAGACTTTACTGTAGGAGCGGATTTAGGACAACCTGGATATAATCCACCAAATGATCAATTTGGAAGCATCGTGTTTTTCCCTTTATTTAATCTTGATACTAATGTTGATGGTTGGTGTGCAGGTTGTGGAATGAATTCGGCTCTTGTTACTACCACCTATGTAGATGATGTAACTTCTTGGGCGGGAGATGCTATAGGACCCCCTGCAGAAACATGTAGTGATGGAATAATGAATCAAGACGAAGAGGGTGTTGATTGTGGAGGAGTTTGTTCTGCATGTCCAACGCCTCCAACGGGTCCACCTACCACACCACCTGCTAGAGCTGCTGCAGATGTTGTTTCTATTTACGGCAATGCCTATACACAAACTCCAACAGATGGTTATCAAACATTTGGTAGTGCAGTAGTTACAGAAATAGATTATTCTGGTAATACTATTCTTTCGACAACTACTCCGGATAACGGATCTGGTTTTCAATATCAATATTTTGGTACTACTCCTCCAAACATAGATTTGTCTGGTATGACTAACATGCATATTGACTTTTACTTTGAGGGCTCACCTTCTGCTGTAGGAACAGTTTTTATAGTAATTGCACAATATTCTGACGGAACTAATATCCAAAAGAATTTTGATCCAACCTCCTTGGCTTCAAGCACATGGCATGAAATGGATGTTGCTTTTACAGCTTTCGATGGTAATCCTGGTTATGCAAGAGATGATATACAACAGGTTATTGTTCAAGTGGCTGGAGATGAAGGTTCTCTGGTTGGTCCATTTTATGTAGATAACTTATATTTCCATAATAACATGGTGTTAAGTGCTGAGGACTTTAATAAAGCGTCATTTAAAGTATTCCCTAACCCAACACAAGATAGTTGGAGAGTAAAGGCGCAAAACGCACAAATAGAAACCATTAAAGTATTTGATATTTTAGGTAAAAATGTATTGTCATTAAAGCCTAATAAAACTGAAACTGTAATTGACGGATCAAGCCTTAAAGCTGGTTTATATTTTGCTCAAATAAAGACAGAAGCAGGTGTTAGTAGTATGAAATTGATTAAAAACTAAAAAATTAGTTTAGTTTATTAAGTTTGTTTTAAAGGAGTGGGGTTGTTCCCCACTCCTTTTTTGTTGTGTGCCGTACATGGCAATT
>NZ_CAXBLF010000054.1:0-23442 GCF_963976535.1 uncultured Algibacter sp.
GATTGATAATTAGTTATGTCTATTTTTTTAGAAAATCAGCAAGCCCTAATTAAATTTAAACAATAAATGGTATGACAAAAATAAAAAAGCTGCCTTTTAAAAAGGCAGCTTTAAGATATATTTTATTGTAATTTGATTTTAGATACCCAGTTGCTTTTTTACATCAGCTAAAATATCATCGCCATCAGCTACAATTAATGTTGCTCTATCCAAAACATATTGGAAACCTTTAGCTTTAGCTACTTCGTTTATAGCTTTCATAGCCGCTTCTTGTATAGGCTTAAATAATTCAGCTTCTTTTTCAGCTAAATCTTTTTGTGCATCAGTTCTAAACTGTTGAATACGTTGTTGTTTTTCTTGTAATTCAACCATTCTAGTTTGGTTTTCTTCAGCTGTTTTAGTGCTTGCCTCAGCATCATACTGCTTTACAGTATTTTGGTATTCAGTAATGGAAGCTTGAATATCAGTCTGGTATGTTTTTCCCAAAGCTTCAATCTCAGCTTGTGCTTTTTTAGCTGCTGGCATTGCTGCAATTAATTCTTGTGTGTTTATGTGAGCAACTTTACTTTGTGCTTGTGTAAAGCCAACAGTTGCAATACATAGTACGGTTGCTAATAAGAGCGTTTTAAATTGTTTCATTTTAAATAGTATTAAGTGTGTTATAAATTATTAATTATTCTTGTTTATACTGTCTTTTGCCTTTTGACGATCTTCTAATATTTTCTTTTTTCTGTCTTCTAACGCTTTTTTTCTTTCTGCTCTTTCAGCTAATTTTTTCTGTCTGTTTTCTTCAATGAGTTGAGCCTTAGTTTTTGTTTCGCCTTCTATAGACTTAGCTTCCCCAGTAGATTTTGATGTTACTTCTTCACTTTTAGCAGCTACTTTAGTTGACTTGTTTCTAGCATCTAACTTAGCTTGTTTTGCTTTTTCTCTATCTTCTAACGTTTTTTGACGTCTAGCTTCTGCTTCTAATTTCTTTGCTTCACGAGTTGCTAAAATTTCTTCTCTACGTTTTTCAACCGCACTTTCTCTTTCCGCTTTCTTTTTTTCTAAAGCTTTTTCTCTAGCTTCCAACTCTTCATTTATTTCTGGAATCAATTCCTCTTCTTCTGCAGCTTTACGTTCTGCTTTTGAGTTGGCTTGCGTACGTTTTGACGTTTTTTTAATACTTCTCAAAACCTGTTCACTTATATCAAATTGTTTTGCTGAAAACAACATGACGGCATCTGATGACTTATCAAAAATAAAATCATACTTTCTTCCTTCAGCCATATCTTGAACCGCAGCGAATATTTGATCTTGTATAGGCTGCATTAACTGCTTCTTTTGAATAAACAAATCTCCATTTGGCCCGAAACGTTTTTGCTGATAGTCCAAAATTTCATTTTCTTCAAAAGTGATATCTTCTTCGCGCTCATCAATAAGCTCTTTTGTTAAAAGTGCTTTTTCATTACTTAAATCTTTTCGCTTTTGTTCTACAGTTGTCAATTTTGATTGAATCTCATTTTTCCATTTCTGAGCTTTATCTTCTAATTGAGCAGTAGCTTCTTGATATTCAGGAACATTCTCTAAAATATACTCAGTGTCTATATAAGCAATTCTCACACCACGTTGTGCGTGTGAATAAAAGCTTAGCATAAAAACTAATGTCAGTAAAAAAAGAACGTTGTGTTTCATGTGATGGTTATTATTATCGTTCACATGTAATATCCATTTAGACTTCTTTCTATGTGATCGAGTTTTTAATAATGGATTTTTCATCTGTTTAATATTTTATGACTTATAAATTCTAAAAGTTACAGATGAATTTCTCTGCCTTTTTGAATTGTATCTTCAAAATTAACGAATTTTAATCTTAAAAATTTTAATTCTCATGCAAATCATCAATGTGTTATTAGAAAATATCGTGCCAAAGTTTTTTTTACTTAAAATTGTTGTCCAATTATAAAGTGTGTTTCCCAATTACCGCTTGATCCTGGATCTCCCGGAATATCATCAAAACGACGACCAAAGTCAATACCTAACAAACCAAAGGCAGGCATAAAAATACGAATTCCTAAACCAGCAGATCTTTTGAGATCGAACGGGTTAAAGTCTCGAAAATTATTTTGAGATGAACCGGCTTCTAAGAAACCTAAAGCATAAATTTTTGCAGATGCTTTTAAAGTTATTGGATAACGAAGCTCTAATGAAAATTTATTGTAAATGGCGCCTCCATCTTGATCAGATAACGATTCATTTGGATATCCACGTAATTGAATAACTTCTCTACCATCTAAGGTGAAATTACCTAAACCATCGCCACCTAAGTAAAAACGCTCAAATGGTATAATACCTCTGTCATTGTTGTATGCGCCTAAAAAACCAAATTCAACCTTAGGTCTTAAAACTAAATTTTTGGCAAGTTGAGTATACCATTCACCAGAAAACTTTACTTTATAAAATTCTAACCAGCTAAATCTTTGTTGATCTGCTTTTTCTAGTTCATCTCTTTCCTCTTCTGTTCTTGATTGCTGAGGTATTGCGCTAAGTCTGTCGCTTGTTTCTCTTATAGATTTGTAGTCAACATCGTTAAATAATGAATAAGGAAGAGAAAACTTGGCAGTAATTCCAAAATTAGAACCACCTGTTGGGAAAATAGGATCAACACTGGTATTATTTCTAGTTAAACCAAAAGTATATGATAAATTATTTGAAAATCCATCACCAAAAGTAAATAACCCAGTATTGTAGTTGTTTAAGTCGTAACGCTGATAACTTATGGCTTGAGACAATGTAAAATAATCATCAGGTACAGACAATCGTTTTGCTAAGCCAAAAGTAATTCCTGTAATATTGAAACTTCTACTTTTATCCGCATTTCTTGTTATAGGATTATACAAAAACTGTTTGGTATGTGATAGTGATGTAGAAAATTGAACAGGACGTTTACCGCCTAACCAAGGTTCAGAAAATGAAAAACTATACGTTTGATAAAAACGACTGGCTTGTAAACGCAATGATAGCTTTTGTCCATCGCCCATAGGGATTGGTTTATAAGCATCTTTTTTAAATATATCTTTTATTGAAAAGTTGTTGAAAGATAACCCCAGTGTTCCAATAAAACCACCACCACCATAGCCACCTTGCAACTCAATTTGACTAGAACCAGTTTCTTTAACCGAATATTCCATATCAATAGTACCTTCAACAGGGTTGGGATTGTTAAAGTTTGGTGATATTTCTTGAGCATCAAAAAAGCCTAATTGACCAAGTTCTCTAACAGTACGTACTACATTTGCTTTACTATACAATTGCCCTGGGCGTGTACGAAGTTCTCTGTAAATAACATGGTCGTTGGTTTTATCGTTACCAACAACACTTACTGAATTAAAATAGGCAGGTTTACCTTCGGATATTCTTACTTCAATATCAATAACATTATTATCGGCACTTACTTCTACAGGGTTTATGCTTGAAAATAAATATCCATTGTTTTGGTATTGATTTGTGATATCTTGTGCATCAGGCTTAGAATTGTCTGCAATTCGTTTTTGCAATAAAATACCATTGTATGTATCTCCTTTTCTAACACGTAATAATCTGCTTAATTGCTCGTTGGTGTAAACCGTATTGCCAATAAATTTTATATCACCGAAGGTATAGGGCTCGCCCTCATTAACATCAATAATAAGTGATATCGTTTTATCATTGTTATAAATTACACTATCCGACAAAACTCGGGCATCTCTATATCCACTTTCTTTATAGGCGTCTATAATATGACCTAAATCGGCTTGATAAGTAGAATCTATAAATTTTGAACGTTTAAGTACTCTTAGGCGATTGATTTTCTTGGTGCCTTTCATACTTTTTCTAAGCCTTTTATCACTTAAAACGTTATTGCCATTAAAGGAAATGTCTTTGATTTTTACTTTTTCACCTTTATCAATGTTTAATACCATATTTACTCTTGAAGTTTCAATAGAGTCTTTTACTTCAATGGTATTGATATGTACTTTAGTATTAAGAAAACCGTCTTTTTTATATTTTTTAGTGAGGAAGTTTTTAGTTGTAGTAATTAGATTTTCAGTAACCTTTGTGCCTTTTTTTAGTGCGTTCTCTTTAATTATACCTTCTTTCTTTCCTTTTTTCACACCGTTAATTTTAAGTTCGTTAAGTTGAGGTAAATCAGCTAATTTTATTTGTAAATAAGCTACATCATCTTCTACTTTAAGAACATAAACTTCAATGTCGCTAAACAATTTAGAATTCCAAAGTTTTTTAATTGCATTACCAATATCTTCTCCGGGGATAGTTATTTCCTTGCCCTTTCTTAAGCCAGAATATGTAATGATCGTTTGTTCGCTAAAAGACGTGTTACCAGCAACTGTAATTTCAGCTAATGTGTATTTTTTGACTTTACTAAAATTTGAATTTTGAGCATTAATGCTAAGGCAACTAATAAAAAAGAGTATCGTTGCGCAGTACTTTAAATATGTTGGTGTAGGTAAAATCTTAGCTAAGTTGTTCACTTGTTTTCCCAAATCGTCGTTCTCTTTTTTGATATTCAATAATAGCTTCATACAAATGCTGCTTTGTAAAATCTGGCCATAAAACACTTGTGAAATATAATTCGGCATAAGCAATTTGCCATAACAAGAAGTTACTTATGCGCTGTTCTCCACTGGTTCTAATAAGCAAATCTACGTCTGGCAAATTTTGCGTGTAAAGATGCTCATTTATAATTGATTCTTCAATATTTTCGGGCGAAATTATATTATTTTTAACTTTAATACTAATTTCTTTAACAGTGTTTATGATTTCCTCTCTTGAACCATAGCTAAGCGCAAGTGTTAAAGTCATTCTAGTATTCTGCTTGGTGTTCTCTATAACTTCAAAAAGTTCTTTGTGTACTTTTTTAGGAAGTGTATTTAAGGCTCCAATAGCTGTTAGTTTAATGTTATTGTTTTGAAGTGTGCTAATTTCTTTTTTTAATGAAGACACTAAAAGTCTCATTAACGTTTGTACTTCTAGCTTTGGTCTGTTCCAATTTTCAGTTGAAAAAGCATAAAGGGTTAGGTTTTCTATACCAATTTCAGCAGAAGCTTCAACAGTTTGTCTTACAGATTTCGTACCATTTTCATGTCCAAAAGCACGTAGCATCCCTTTTTGTTTTGCCCAACGCCCATTGCCATCCATAATAATAGCGATGTGTTTTGGTAACGATTTTGTAAGTATGCTGTCTTTTAAATCCATTTTATTCTACGCAATAGCAAGGGTTTTCCCCAAAGGTATAGGTAAGTGTAATACCTGAAAACACATACCAGTCGTTATTATTTATATTTCCGAAACGCTGTGGTTGTAAAGATTTGGTGTCGGGAATACTTCCGTCAAGTTCATCTGAAAACGTGTAACGTGCACCTATTTCAATTCCTAAGATTAAGTTTTCCATGAAGTTAGTTTTAAAACCTAGCGCCATAGGTATGCCATAAGCCCAACTTGAATTGTTTTCTGATGTTTGAATGCCTCCAGAAAAATAATGATTGTCGTGATAGGCAACCGATATACCAGAATAAAGATAGGGTGTTCCTAACTTTTCGCCTGAATGCAGATTGAAATCTAGGAATGTAAATTCCATACCTAAAGAAATTTCTGTGATTTTACTTGAAAACTCATAACCTCTTTGAATACGTCTTGGGTCGTCTGAATTTGTGTCAATACCTTCTAATTCACTAAATATTATTGAAGCTCTGTACGAATGCCTTTTGCTTCTATTCCATTTATAAAGCCCACCAATAGCTAATTGATTTGGCGAAATATAATTGGTTGCACCAACATCTCCAATAAAATTACTGCCTCCTAAAAAAAGCCCTATTTCATTAATTTGTGCGTCGCTTAATTGGATGCATAAAATGCTTAATATCAATATGGTTAAATGCCTCATAAATATTCAAAAGTTTGCAAATATAATAAATAAGATTTCTCAAATGTAATTTGAGCTGAATTGTATGAGTGTAAAACAGAAATTCTTTTGAAATATTGTTGTAATCTGGTTTGTGTGAGCCGTAAAAGCATAAAAAATAATTTTTAGTATGTTTATTTTACCTTGATGCAAAACGAACCAAAAAATCAAATCAATCTGAGGAAATTGCTAAAGTACCATTCGTTTTTGGAATTACGCGCTTAAAGCTGCGCTTTGCGACTCCATCCCATCGCTCATTATTTCTGTAGATTGATGATTCCGACTGTTTCGAAATTTGGGGCTTTACCATTAACTATGTTATAGATTCAAACTAATTTTTGTTTTATTTCTTATATGCTTATACTAATTACTGCGGACTTACTCGCGTTAGGGATTGCAGTGGAAAGCCCACAGTCAGTTCCGATAGTTATCGGATAAGCGCGGACTTGCAACCCTTCGACTCCGCTCAGGATAAACTTCAAGCCCGACCCTTGGGTAACGCCCAAAATTATAAATTACGTTTATCTTCGCCCCAAAGCAACTTTTTTCTTAGGGTGTTTAAAAAGCTTTCATTTAAAAGGTCTATCATTTTAATTTTAAAATCGGCTTTTTTAATTTTAATGAGTGTGCCGTTATCTAAGGTGGCAATTCTAGAATCTAATGAGATTAAATGTTGTTTTTCTCTACCATGAACTCTAAGATGTATTTCTGTAGAATCTGGAATTACCAATGGGCGCGCACTTAGGTTATGCGGGGCAATTGGTGTTAGCACAAAACTATTTGCGCTTGGGGTGATTACTGGACCACCACAACTTAACGAATATCCTGTGGAGCCCGTAGGTGTTGATACTATTAAGCCATCGCTCCAGTATGAGTTTAGAAATTCATCATTCAAATAGGTGTCTATGGTAATCATAGCCGTAGTGTTTTTTCTACTAACTGTAATTTCGTTCAATGCAAAATTCAATGATTCTATATCCTTGTTTTTGGAAGATGTTTCTACCGTTAAGATACTACGTTCAGAGATTCTATATTTTCCATCGATGATGTCTTGTATTGCTTTTTCTATGGCATTAACTTGAATGGTGGCTAAAAAACCAAGTCTTCCTGTGTTAATTCCAATAATTGGGATGCCTAAATCTTTAACAAACATGGTGGCTCTTAAAATGGTGCCGTCACCACCAATACTTACTAGAAGGTCGAAACTAGTATCGAGCTCGGTAAATGTTTTATATTTATGATAGTCCTTAATATGATGAGGTTCTTGATTTATCAGTTTATGAAACTCAGTTTCAATATAGGCTTCGATACCTTGATTTTCAAGAAAATTAAAAAGCGTTTCAACTGATTCAGGAGTTGTTACACTATAATATCGTCCAAAAATGGCAACTTTCATGTGTTTGTTTTTATTGTTTTTATAGGTCGCTCCTAAATTGTTGGAGCAGGCAATGGTGCATCCATAGCAATCCTTTATTAAAGAAATTAAATTTTAGATATGGATGCTTCATAAGCTACATATTTAAATATTTTTTTAAATAATCTGAACGATCTTTCAAACTTTCAATGTATCCGTCTTCCTCATGCCCAGAAACAATATTATAACTATATCTTCGGAAGGTTTGTATAATTTCATTAAGCCCTGTGTTTCTTATTTTTAAAGTGACTTGAACTAAATCTGTATTCATTCTTGAAATGAAAGCACCTAAAAGCTTACCGTCGTTTGATTCTACGATTTGGCTAATTTCGCTAAATGAATAATCGTTTATACCTTTTTCAACAACTAAAATGCCTCCAGCTTCAGAGAAAAATGGAGACTCACTAAATAAGCTGATAACGTCATTTAATTCATAATAGCCTAAATATTTATTTTGTTCACTTAAAACAGGCATAATATTGGTAGAATTAATAGCAAAGGCTTCTAAAACATCTAGCCAAAGTGTGTTATTTCTAACAAAAAAATCTTCTAAGGCATATTTATATTCGTTTAAAGGTTTATCGTTATCAAAACAATGCGCATCGGTTTCAGAAAAACAACCTAAATAGGTTCCATTATCATCTTTAACAGGAATATGAGAAAAAGTAAGTTGATTAAACAATAACTGTAAATCTCTTATTTTACTGTTAGTGTTTAACGGTTTTATGTCGTTTATAATAAGTTCTGAAAGTCTCATTTGTCTTTTCTATTTTATTAATTCTGTCAAATGTAATTCGCTAATTAGTGTCTGGACGGAAACAGACGATTTTTATAATTTGAATTATTTTTGATGTCATTTTTGTTTAGTTTTTATGAGTTGATACCTTAGTATCAAGCGATTAAAAATAAACTGAAAGGGCGCAAAAAGAAACAAATTTAATTTTGCTGTGTTTCCGTCCAGACACTAATTAATATTGATAAATTCAATTTTATTATCCAGCGCATTATCATATCACTAATAGATAGGACTGCAAATTAATCAAAAAAAAAGTACCAATGCTTGTTGTACTTTGTATTTTTGCATAATTAATTTGGGGGTTTTGCTTTGAAGCGAAAATTTTAGTTTTTGAATTTAGATGATATCTTTTTTGAACTTCATGGCTTAGTTACGAAGTAAGAAAAATATAAAATATAAAAGAAGAATCTTTTAGTCAATGTCAAAAATCCATAATTAATTATATTTTTTAAAATGAATTTATGACAAAGTTAAGTGTTAATATCAATAAGATAGCAACGTTAAGAAATTCAAGAGGAGGTGATGTACCAAACGTAGTTCAATTTGCTAAAGATGCACAACGTTTTGGTGCAGAAGGCATTACGATTCATCCAAGACCAGATGAAAGACATATACGTTATCAAGATGCACGCGATTTAAAACCTGAAGTTTATACGGAATATAATATTGAAGGTAATCCAATTGAGTCATTTGTGAATTTAGTGTTAGAAGTTAAACCAACGCAGGTTACTTTAGTTCCAGATGCCGTTGATGCTATTACAAGCAATGCGGGTTGGGACACTATAAAACATAACCATTTTTTAGTTGATGTGATTGCAGCATTTAAAAATAACGGAATAAGAACATCAATCTTTGTTGATCCAATTTTAAAACAGATTGAAGGCGCAAAAGAAACGGGAACCGACAGGATTGAGCTTTACACTGAAGCTTTTGCACATCAATACAGTTTAGGAAACTCCGATGCTATTAAACCTTATATAGAAAGTGCCAAATTAGCAAATAGTTTAGGTTTAGGAATAAATGCAGGACATGATTTATCATTAGACAACATAAAATATTTTAAAGATAATATTCCAGATTTATTAGAAGTATCTATTGGACATGCCTTAATTACTGAGAGTTTATATTTGGGCGTAGAAAATGTTATTCAAATGTATTTACATAGACTTAAATAAAGAAGTCGCAGTATTCAGTCTCAGTCACAGTTACTGTCATGGTATTTAGTCACAGATTCAGCAATCAAAAATCGTCAATCATTAATCAAAAATCATTTATGCTTTTACATTCAAATATTATAGGAGAAGGAAAACCATTTGTTATTCTACATGGTTTTTTAGGAATGAGCGATAATTGGAAAACACTAGGAAGCCAGTTTAGTGAACAAGGATTTCAAGTGCACTTAGTTGATCAGCGAAATCATGGACGAAGTTTTCATGATGATGCATTTAATTATGAAATGCTTGCTGAAGATTTAAAACATTATTGTGATGAAAATAAATTATCAGAAATTGTGTTGTTAGGCCATTCTATGGGTGGAAAAACAGCCATGTTATTTGCATCACTGTATCCGGAAATCGTTTCAAAATTATTGATTGCAGATATTTCTCCACGTTTTTATCCAGTGCATCATGATGCTATATTAGAAGGACTTAGCGCTTTAGATTTTGAGGTTATAAAAAGTAGAGCTGAAGCCGATAAAATTTTAAGTAGTTATGTGTCCGACTTTGGAATCCGCCAATTTCTACTTAAAAACTTATATTGGGTTGAAAAAGGGAAGTTAGGATTACGCATTAATTTAGAGGTTTTAAAAAATAAAGTTGGTGAAATTGGAGAGTCGTTACCTAGTTATACCAGATTTGAAAAAGACACTTTGTTTTTGCGTGGAGATCGATCAGAATATATAGGAGTAGATGATGAAGCTATAATTAAAAATCATTTTTCAAAATCTAAAATTGTTACTATTTCTAATGCAGGACACTGGTTGCATGCTGAAAACCCTAAAGACTTTTTTGAGGCTGTAATTAATTTTGTAAATTCATAATCAAAATATAAAACTATGAACCTAATTTTAAGATTATTATTAAACGCCGTAGCCGTATTTTTTTTAGCAAACATTCTAAATGGCGTAAGTGTAGATGGCTACGTTTCTGCATTAATTGTGGCACTCGTATTATCTATTCTAAACCTTCTAGTTAAGCCACTTTTAGTTATTTTAACATTGCCAGTAACCATCATTACTTTAGGCTTATTTTTATTAGTTATAAATGGATTAATTATTCTTTTGGCCGATAAATTTATTGATGGATTTTATGTTGATAGTATTTGGTGGGCCATCTTATTTAGCATTTTGTTATCTATACTACAATCGCTTTTGCAGTCTTTCTTAAAAACCGATAAAAAATAGATAAACGACTATTATAAATCAAGGAATTAAAAACTTTGTTGGGATGTAAAAATATATTATTTTTGCATCCCAATTTTGGTTACAAAATTTTAGGTTTTTAAAAGAAGCCTTTATTGTTAAATGCCTGATTTAAGGCTTTATATCATTTAAAATGAATATTACAAGAGAAAACGTTGACGCATTAAATGCTGTAGTAAAAGTAGATATTGCTAAAGAAGATTATAGTGATAAGGTTGAGAAAATCTTAGTAGATTACCGTAAAACAGCAAACATTCCAGGTTTTAGAAAAGGACATGTGCCAATGGGAATGGTTAAAAAGCAATATGGTAAAGCTGTTTTGGTCGATGAGGTTAATAAGCTTTTACAAGATGCTTTAAATAAATATTTAACGGAAGAAAAGCTTGATGTTCTTGGTCAACCATTACCAAAAACTCAAGATGAAATAGATTGGGAAGCTGATAAATTTTCTTTTGAATTTGAATTAGGTCTTGCGCCAGAATTCAAAGTTGATTTAAAAAGTAAAAAATCAATTACGCAATACAATATTATTGCAGATAAAAAAATGATTGATGAGCAAATTGAACGTGTTCAAAAACAATACGGAAAATTAGTGTCTCAAGATGCGGTTGAAAAAGATAGCGAAATTACGGGCGCTTACACAAACGAAGAAAAGGAAATTGACAATACAGTAACGCTAACTTTAGATAAATTCAAGGGAAAGTCAACAACAAAACAATTCGTTGGAGCTAAAGCAGGAGATGTTATCACACTAAAAACTAAAGGACTTTTTGATGATGACCATGATTTAATGCACGCATTAAAATTAAGTCATGATGATGTTCATGGTTTAGATATTGAAGTAAATTTTACTGTTACTGAAATAAACAAACGTGAATTAGCAGATTTAGATCAAGAGTTATTTGATAAGCTTTTTGGTAAAGACGAAGTTACTTCAGTAACCGAGTTAAGAGCCAAAATAAAAGAAGATGCTGAAAAACAATTTGTACAACAAGCAGACCAAAAGTTATTAAACGATGTTACAGAGCATTTAGTTGAAAACACCAAGTTTGATTTACCAGCAGAATTTTTAACCAAATGGATGCAAACTGCAGGTGAGCAAGAAATGGATGCCGATCAAGCAAGAGAAGAATATGAAAAGTCTGAAAAAAGCTTACGTTATCAATTAATAGAAGGGAAGTTAATTGAAGAAAATAACGTTCAAGTTACTATGGACGATATTAAAAATCATGCAAGAGAGATGATTAAAGGGCAGATGGCTCAATTTGGTCAAATGAATCCTTCTGATAAAGAGTTAGATGACATAGCTGCTCGTGTATTATCAAATCAAGATGAAGCTCGTAGAATTTCAGAACAACTAATTAGTCAAAAACTATTAACAGTCTATAAAGAAAAAGCAAATCTTAAGACCAAAGAATTAAGTTACGAAAACTTTGTTAAAGAAGTTTATGGTGATAAATAAATAAATAATAATTGCTTATCTTTAAGCGCTTAAATCTACCAGATTTAAGCGCTTTTTTATTCAAAATAAATCATAAGACAACAAGTTTTAAACTCATCTACATGTAAGACAGGAGTTTAATTAAAAGAAATACAAAAAGATTATGGATTACGCAAAAGAATTTGAAAAATTCGCGATAAAGGATCAAGGCATAAGTAGTACATACTACAATAAAATAATTAGTAGCATGTACCCAACTAATTTAACGCCAAATATTATAGAAGAACGCCAAATGAACATTGCTGTTTTTGATGTGTTTTCGCGTTTAATGATGGATAGAATTATTTTTTTAGGCCAAGGCATTAATGATCAAGTAGCAAATATTGTTCAAGCTCAATTATTGTTTTTAGAAAGCACAGATGCTAATAAAGACATTCAAATTTACATCAATTCACCAGGAGGAAGTGTTTATGCTGGTTTAGGAATTTATGACACCATGCAGTTTATAAAACCAGACGTAGCAACTATATGTACTGGTATGGCTGCATCCATGGGAGCGGTTTTATTATGTGCTGGAGCAAAAGGAAAGCGAAGTGGATTAACACATTCGCGTGTTATGATTCATCAACCATTAGGTGGAGCACAAGGTCAAGCCAGTGATATAGAGATCACTGCTAGAGAAATTTTAATTCTGAAAGAAGAACTTTATAAGATTATAAGTAAGCATTCAGGACAGGATTACGACAAAGTATATGAAGATAGCGATAGAGACTATTGGATGAAGTCTGACAAAGCGAAAGAATACGGTATGATTGACGAGATTTTGGCTCGCAAGTAAATAATTTGTAATTTTAAAGAATTGTTATAGAGGGATTTATAATAGTTTCCGATTAAAATAAATAAGATTAATGGCAAAAGAAGAACTAGAATGTTCGTTTTGTGGTCGTAAAAAACCTGAAACAAACTTGTTAATAGCAGGACTAGATGCTCACATCTGCGATAGATGTATCGAGCAGGCGCATGGTATTGTCTTGGAAGAGTCTAAGCAAAGTGATGGTAGTGATTTATCCGCAGAATTAAAGCTTCGTAAACCCATACAAATAAAAGGATTTCTTGATGAGTATATTATAGGGCAAGTGGCAACTAAAAAAGTCATGTCTGTTGCTGTTTATAATCATTACAAAAGGTTGTTACAACCACCGTCAAAAGATGATATTGATATTCAAAAAAGTAATATCATTATGGTTGGTCAAACAGGCAC
Organism: uncultured Algibacter sp.; assembly: GCF_963976535.1. Taxonomy (NCBI): domain Bacteria; kingdom Pseudomonadati; phylum Bacteroidota; class Flavobacteriia; order Flavobacteriales; family Flavobacteriaceae; genus Algibacter; species uncultured Algibacter sp. The sequence goes on from NZ_CAXBLF010000054.1 coordinate 13,279, forward strand.
AGGTAAAACTTTAATGGCCAAAACCATTGCAAGAATGTTAAATGTACCGTTGGCAATTGTTGATGCTACTGTTTTAACAGAAGCTGGTTATGTAGGTGAAGATGTAGAAAGTATCTTAACTCGTTTATTGCAAGCTGCTGATTATAACTTAGAAAAAGCAGAAAAAGGCATTGTTTTTATTGATGAAATTGATAAAATTGCTCGTAAGAGTGATAATCCATCTATAACTCGTGATGTGTCTGGTGAAGGTGTGCAGCAAGCCTTATTAAAACTTTTAGAAGGCACTGTTGTTAATGTGCCACCAAAAGGAGGGCGAAAGCATCCAGACCAAAAGTTTATTGAAGTAAATACAGAGAATATTTTATTTATAGCCGGTGGTGCTTTTGATGGTATTGAAAGACATATTTCAAAACGATTAAACATGCAAGCTGTAGGTTATAGCGCTTCTGTATCTGATGATAATGTAGATCATAGTAATTTATTGCAGTATATTATTCCAAAAGATTTAAAAGATTTCGGGTTAATTCCTGAGATAATAGGCCGTTTACCAGTTTTAACCTATATGGATCCATTGGATGCAGATACCTTAAGAGCTATACTAACAGAGCCTAAAAATGCGATTATCAAACAATATAAAAAGTTGTTTGAAATGGATGAAATTGATTTTACTATTACAGATGGTGCTTTAGACTTTATTGTTGGAAAAGCTATTGAATATAAGTTAGGAGCTAGAGGATTGCGTTCACTTTGTGAAGAGATTTTAACTGATGCTATGTTTGAACTCCCAAGTAGCAACGACAAAAAATTGAATGTTACGAAAGCATACGCAGAAGAGAAATTGTCAAAAACGACTTTAAAGAAACTAAAAGCAGTTTCATAAAAAAGTTTGATTTATATATTTTAAAAAACCACGCTACATAGCGTGGTTTTTTATGGAAATTAATTAATAATGGATATCTATATAAAAATGTTTATTTCTGTTTCAAATCTGTTGTAAATGTATACTTAAAAAGCAGTTGAACCATGGTGCTTTTACGCCTTTTAGATTATAAGACGAAATACTCGTTTAAAAACTTTTCAGGCTACACTTAATCGATTAGCAGACATTTAATCGATAGAATCTACAATTCAAATTCTACACATCTGTTGCCTTTTAAAACAACATCAGAACGCTTGGTCTTATAATTTGCCAATGGTTTGGTTTCTTCAAAACCAGATATAATTGATTAGTTTCAATATATATTACTTCCTATTTTTTAATTAATTATGAGAAGATGTGTTATGAATTCAGTTTTAATAAATCATTTAAATAATCACGGGTGTTAGAAAGACGCGGTACTTTATGTTGACCGCCTAATTTATCATTTTGTTTTAACCAATCATGAAATAGATGTGTCCGCGCAACATTAATTTTAGGTTTGTTAAGTGTGATATTGTTATAGCGTTTTGCTTCATAGTCCGAGTTTAAAGATTTTAAAGCATTGTCAAACAATTCATTAAAGTAGTTGATGTCTTTTGGAGGTGTCTTAAATTCAATCAACCACTCATGTGCACCTTTCTCTTTACCATTCATAAAAATGGGAGCCGCAGTAAAATCTACAATTTCAGCTTTGGTGCGTTTGCAGACCTTCTTTAAAGCTTGTTCAGCATTTTCAATAATCAATTCTTCTCCAAACACATTAATATGATGTTTTGTTCTGCCAGTGATTTTTATACGATATGGATTTAAAGAAGTAAACCTAATCGTATCACCAATTTTATAACGCCATAAACCGGCATTAGTGGTAATGATAATTGCATAATTTTTATTAAGCTCAACATCACTAAGTAGAATGGCCTGTTCTTCTAAAGTGGCATAAATATCCATGGGGATAAACTCATAAAAAATCCCATAATCTAGCATTAACAATAATTCATCTGAATTATTCTGATCTTGAATCGCAAAAAAACCTTCTGACGCATTATAGATTTCGTAATATTTAAAATCCTTTTTAGGGAGTATTTTTTCGTACTGATCTTGATAAGGCGAGAAACTTACACCTCCATGAAAGTAGGCTTCTAAATTTGGCCAAATATCATGCAAATTTTGTTTCCCTGTAGTTTCTAAAACATTATTGAGTAATACAAGCATCCAAGAAGGCACTCCTGCTAAACTAGTAACATTTTCATTAATAGTTTCGTTAACTATGGCTTGCATTTTATGTTCCCAATCGTTCATTAGTGAAACTTTACTACTTGGAGTACTACTAAATTCAGCCCAAAATGGCATATTGTCAATTAATATAGCCGACAAATCTCCAAATACAGTTCCGTTTTCTTTATACAGTTCTTTGCTTCCGCCCAAACGCAAACTTTTGCCAGTAAATAATTGTGAATCTTCGTTATTATTTAAATACATGCACAACAAATCCTTACTCGCAGCATAATGGCAATCTTCCAAAGATTCTTCACTTACCGGAATAAATTTGCTTTTGGCTCTTGTTGTCCCGCTTGACTTAGCAAACCATCTAATTGGCGTGGGCCAAAAAATATTGTTTTCACCTCTTCTAGAACGCTCTATACAATCTTGCCAACCATCATAATTTTTAATAGGAACACGTTCTGCAAACGTTTTATAATCTTTCATTGTAGAAAAATCATATTGTTTGCCTATTTCAGTGTGTTTAGCAAAATCTATCAAGCTTAAAAGTAATTCATTTTGCACCTCGTTAGGGTATTTTAAGAACAATTCAATTTGATGAAATCGTTTCTTTAAAAACCAGGATGCAATAGAATTTACTAAGGGAATTGGCATATTTATTCTATCTTTAAGATTCTAAAAATAACACTTTTTTTTATGACCTACCAAGGTGTTCTAACAAAAATGGAAACGGAGTTTGCAAGTCCGATTCAATATTATTTGGTATTTGAAAATGATTTTTTGAACATGAACCAATTATTGAATAAACAAATTACTTTGCAATTTGTTAAATATCAATGTTTAAATTGTGGACTTGATAAACCGATTTTCAGACAAGGTTTTGATAGACAGTGCTTTTATGATGTTGCCCAAGCTGGAGACTGGATTATGCGTCCGGAATTAAGTACTGCTCATTTGGATAAAGAAGACCGGGATTTAGAGTATGAAAAAAAGGTACAACTACAACCGCATATTGTGTATTTGGCTAATTCTAGTAATGTAAAAGTTGGAGTAACAAGAAAAAGCCAGGTGCCAACACGTTGGATAGACCAAGGGGCGCATGAAGCTATTGAGATTGTTGAGGTTCCTAATAGATATTTGGCAGGTATAACCGAAGTGGCACTAAAAAATCATGTAGGAGATAAAACCAATTGGCGAAAAATGCTTAAAAACGATATCGAAGATGAAAATTTAGTGGAATGGCGTGAACGTTTAAAACAATATATTCCAAATGAAGCTAAAGATTATTTCATTGAAAATAATACCGAAACCAATATAGAATTTCCAGTGATTAAGTATCCTGAAAAACCTAAAAGTTTAAATATTCAAAAAGAACAACAATATTCGGGGAAATTAGTTGGAATAAAAGGGCAATATCTCATTTTTGAAGACGAAACCGTTTTTAATGTTAGAGCTAACGAAGGATTGGTGGTGAATATAAATGTCAATTAAATATGATGATAAACAAATTAAATAATCTAGTAATTTTATTCTTAATAGTTAATGTGGGTTTTTGTATTGCTCAGGATAAACCATTAAAGATTAAGTCTGAAAGAAACCCAGATAATTCAGTTACATTTTCATACACCAAGAAAAGTCCTGGGAGCACTTATATTATTTTAAAATTTAAAGAATTAACCAATACAAGTAGTTCTACAATAAGAAGAACTATCAACGGACGTTCAGGTAGATTAACAACTTTAAAACCTATGGATCCAAAAAGTGGAATTGGTTTTTCATATTCTTATACTTTTATTGATGGTAATTCAAGAGCTAAACCTGAAACAGATTTTAAGTATATTCTTCCTTTTAAAGATGGTAAAAAAATAACTGTTAGGACATTAAACTATTTGGGTAAAAAATTTGGAAATACTGAACCAAAGAATTGGGCTTCTTTTCAGTTTTTAGCAGAACCAAATGATACAGTATATGCTTCAAGGAAAGGTATGGTGGTAAAGATTGTTGATGAGTTTAATTCTGACTTAACGGCAGAATATAATTTTAAAAACAAATCAAATTATATTATTATAGAGCATGAAGACGGAACTTTAGCTAGGTACGGCGTACTTAAAAAGAATAGTATAATGGTTAAATTAGGAAGTAAAGTTTATCCTTTAACACCATTAGCAATAGCGGGAAGTTATGATAAGCCTGAGAATAGTCAATTGCGTTTTTCTGTATATTATTTAGATCCCGATATTTTAGAATTGAACAATAATAAATCGACTTTAAAAAATCAGAAACATTATTATATTTATGTAAACCCTCTGTTTTATAATGGCGAAGATGATTCTACTACGAAATTAATTCCTAATAATGATTATATTACTTTTTGTAATAATGCTATTATTGAAGCTGAAATGACAAAAAGAGAAAAGAAGAAGATATTGAAAAAATAGGAAACCGTTTTTAATGTTCGTGCTAATGAAGGGTTGGTAGTAAATATTTCTGTAAACTAAACTCTATAACGTTTAAGAAATATAAAATCCCAACTACAGAAAATGCAATTGGGATTTATATATATTGTTTAAACTAAAGCCTAAATATCTTCTTGGTCTCTTAAGTTTTGGATGTAAGCTGCTTTTTGAACTTCACGACGTCTCTTTACAGAAGGTTTTGTGAAAAACTGACCTTCTCTCAGGTTTTGCATTACCTTAATATTTCTGTGTTTTCTTTTGTAGCGTTTTAAAGCTCTCTCGATGTTTTCACCATCTTTAACTATAATCTTTAACATAAATATAATTTATTTTGTGTTTTATGGCCTTCCTAAAAGGGCGACAAATTTCAGGTTTTTTATTATTAAATCCTAATTAATTGTGTCTTGTTTCTTTTTTTTATTTCCTAATAATCCACCAAGTACATCTTTAACAGTATTTCCAGTAGTGCTTGTTTTGGTAGAGTCTGCTTTTTTGCTTCCATCAAGTATGCCGCCTAAGACATCCTTAATGGCATCATTTTGTTTCTGTTTAGCAGAATCTGTTTTCTTTTTATTGCCACCAATAACATCACCTATTAAGTCTTTTACCTTGTCTTTACCTTGGTTGAGGAGCTTTTGTTTTTCAATTTCAACGAGTTGTTTTGTTAAGTTTGAAATACCACTAGTTAAATCGGTTTTCACAGTTGGGCTCGTATAACTACCTCCAATATTTGCAGTAACAGGGATGGTAATATTTTTGGCTTCTTCTGTGTTTATTTTCCCAATAAGCCGATTAATATCACTACCTAAATACTTTGCTGGCACATTAAAAACAGCACTATAATCTAAAGTTTTATCGAAACCATGAGAACCGGAAATGGTAATAGCAATATCTTCATATTTTAAATTGAAAGGTTTTACGCTTACTTTTCCGTTAGCAAATGCTAATTTGGTTTTCACATCTTTTAAATCTAATTTATCAAAATCTATAAAACCTAAAGCGCCTTCAAGTTTATTAAATAATTCACCTTTGTTGGCATTTATTTTTGTGGTTAATAATTCTGCTAGTGCATTACCCGAAACTGTGCTTAAATCAGGAGAGAATTCTTTATCCAAATTCCCTGACAGGGTAATGTTTGTATTCAGTTTCCCTTCAAGTAGATTAGCAACTGGAGCAAGGTTTTTTAGTAAATCTAAATCTTTAAACGATTTTGAGATGTCAAATCCATCTGCGCCCAAATTCAAATTAAAAACAGGAATATCGCCTTTTGTTGAAACATCTCCTGAAATAGATAACGCGCCATCAAAAATGCTAGATTTCATATTCTGCAAAGTGACTTGTTGGTCTTTAATATAAAGCGTACCAGTAACATCTTTTAAATTTAAATTGTCATAAACTACCGTTTTAGCATCCGCATAAATAGTACAATCTAAAAAAGCTGGAATTTTTAAAGATTCAGAATCACTAGTCGTTTTATTTGCTGCTGAAGTTTCATCTTCAGTCATAAAATCACTCACCTTAAACAGATTGGAAGTCACATTAAAGTTTCCTTTAAGGGTGTTGTCACTTAGTAAAAATCCTAATAAATTATTTATAGTTCCCTTGGCACTTAAATCGCTATCACCAGTTTTAGCTTTAAAATTGTTAAGTGTAACGGTGCCTGAATTAAACGTCATATCAGCTTGAGAAATATGAATTGGGTTAACGATGTCTTCTGAAGAAAACACAAAATCTGTAATACTTGCTGAACCATTGTTTTTTATGCGCTCATAAGCGTTGGTTTCAATAGCATTCATGTCAAAAGACGTATTAATTTTTCCTTTTAAAATACCCGTAAGTGCATTTTCTAATGCTATAGGATATGCTTTTGTGATGTTTGCAAGGTTTAAAACACCATCTAAATTGGCATTTACTAGCATATTTTTTGTGATATTTTTTAATGTAGCTGACGATTTAAACACGTCGTCATCAATTTTAAAGTTCAATGTTTTAATATCAATATAAGTGTCATCAAAATTCCCAGTAATGTTTTTTATAGACGTATTAATGGTGATGTTACTCACCCGTTTTGGTAAATCGGGATATTTAAAAGAAGCATTATTTGAAGTGATGCTTATGTCAATATTTGGAATGGTTTCGTCTGAATTTAATCCTTTTATGAGGCCTTTCACCTTAAAATCACCTGTGGTTTGAACCTCTTCAATGTTTTTAGAATATGCTTTTGGAATTACTGCTAAGAAATTTTTAAAATCAGATTCTGGATTTTCAAATGAAATATCAATGGTTTGTCCGTTTTCAAGTTGTTGCACATACCCTTCAAATTCTAAAGGCAAATCATTGATAAAGCCTTTATTTTCTTTGAATGTATATTTGCTGTTGTTTAAATCTAAACCAATTAGCGCCTCTAATTTTATTGGATTACTGCTTAAATAACTGGTGCTGTCTCGCGTGAAACTCACATTAGCTTCACTTTTTGTGTTTAATTCTGAAGCTTCAGCTGAAAATGTACCGTGACCTTCATGATTCAATTCGGAAACATGAATTAGGGTTTTTGAAAGGTCGTCAATATAAGTTAAAGCACTATTTTTTATTTGATAGTCTTCAATACTAAATGCAAAACTACTTGCTTCTTTTTCCGCGGAAGCGTTATTGTCTTTTTTAGTTATGTTGTAATTATTGTTCCCAAATTTATCTGTTTTCAAAGTTAAAAGCGCTTCGTTTATATTTATAGTATTCACTACAATAGGATCTTCATTGGCGGTTTTAAATAGTTCTTTAACCGACATTGTAAACGAAATGTCTTTAACCGTAGCAAAAGTTTCATCTTTAAAAGGTTCAAAATTGGTGATTATCAAATCGGTTACATTCACATGTGCCTGTGGAAAACTTCTAATAAAACTTAAGTTAACATCGCTAAACTCTACCTTTGCATTTAAATTTTGATTGATGAAACGCTTTACCATATCTTTAATTTGCCCTTGAAATGCAAAAGGAATAGCAATTAAAAGGGTGATTATTATAAGTGTGGTAATTCCAATAATTTTAAATGCTTTCTTCATTGGTTGGTTTTATATTAGATTTCTCCGACTGAGTGAGATTATTAAAGATCTATTATGGATATATACGCAAAAATGATGCTAAAAGTTTGAAAACAGTGAATTTATTATTAAAAAATTAAAGTAAATTAAGCTCTTCATTAACTTTTAAATTAAAGCGTTTTCTAAAGAAAAACACTCCTAAATATAAAAATGGCGTATCGAAGGCGGCTACAATTACTTTGAATAAAAACCCGCTAACTAATAAGCCTTTAAAGTTTGCCCAATCAATAATTCCGAACAAGCATAATAAAGATAGAATAGTGAAGGTATCTACAAATTGCGAAAACCAAGTGGAGAAATTATTACGAAGCCATAAGTGTTTACCTTTAGTTAATCGTTTCCAAAAATGATAAATCTGGATATCTACAAACTGAGCAAATAAGTAGGTGAGCATACTTGCGAATACGGCTATCATAGAGTTTCCGAAAACGGTTTGAAATGTTTTATCATCTACATAGGACCATGAAGTTGCAGGAACAGCATCTGCAACATAAATGATTAACAGTGAAAATAAAGATGCGAAAATGCCAACCACCACAACATCATTAGCACGTTTTTTACCGTAGATTTCACTAATTAAGTCTGTGATTAGAAAGGTTAGTGGATAAGGTAGAATCCCGACTGAAATCTCAAAAAGCTTACTTCCAAAAACCTCTATATCAAAAGGGTACCAATAGAAGAATTTTTGAAAAATAAGGTTTGAAACTACAAGTGATGTGATGAATAAGCCTCCTAAAAGGATGTAAATACGCTGTGCAGCAAGTTTATCTTTTAATGTCATTTATTTTACGTTATGTCAGTTCGAGTGATGCGACGCAGGAGCATTGTATCGAGAACCTCACTTTTTCTTAAATTTCTTTTTAGCTAAGTTAGGTAGCTTATCGAAATCATTAGTAATTAATGCTTCTTTTTTAGCTCTTGACCATTTTTTTATTTGTTTTTCGATCTGTATCGCCATACTTGCTTCTGTAAATTCAGCGTAAAAGGCTAAATGAACTGGTCTTCTTTGGTATGTAGTGTCTGGTCGCAAACAGACTATTTTTATAATTTGAATTATTTTTGATGTTATTTTTATTTACTTTTTATGAGTTGATGCCTTAGCATCAAGCGATTAAAAATAAATGGAAAGAGCGCGAAAAGAAACAAATTTAATATTGATGTGTTTCCGACCAGGCACTATGTATAACTCTCTGGGTATCTACCCATTTTATGTTCTTCATATCGCTTTGTTAAATTAGATGTAAAACCTGTGTAGTATGTGTTGTCTGAACATTTTAGAATGTAAGCGTAATAAATTTTCATAGCGTTAAAGATAAAAACTTCTCGATACATCCCGATTTTTTTAATCGGGACACTCGAAGTGACAATTTGCGTTCTATGCCAGTTCGGGTGATGCGACCTTAGAAGCATTGTATCGAGAACCATTTTGTGAACAAATCTTTAAAGTAAATATAAAGGAAACCATTTAGATTTTATTATTTTGCCTGCTTATGTTAAAACCAACAACATATCATATTGCCTTAGGCAGTAATAAAGGTGATAAGTTTAAAAACTTGCAAAAAGCGGTAGATGCTATTTATGAGCGTATAGGTAATATTAAGTTGATTTCTAAAGTTTACAAATCGCCTGCATTTGGTTTCAAAAGTGATGATTTTTTTAATTGTTGCTTGGTTTTAGAGAGCTATTTAGAGTCTCAAAAAGTACTTGAAACTTTATTGGAAATTGAAACTTCTTTAGGACGCACCCGAACCAAAACCAATACTTACGAAGCTAGAACGATAGATTTAGATATTGTTTTTGCTGAAGATAATATGATCAATACCAAAACACTGCAAGTACCACATCCAGAAATGAACAAGCGTAAATTTGTGTTATTACCACTTAATGATGTGGCTTCAAAAATAAAACATCCAAAGTTTGAAAAAGAGGTTTCGGTTTTATTAGATGAATGCGAAGATGATTCTGTTTTAGAGCCGATTAAGATTTGGCTAAAAAACCCAAGTAAGCAACACGATTTTTCGAAATATAATTACATTGCCATTGAAGGTAATATTGGTGCAGGAAAAACCAGTTTAGCGACTAAAATATCATACGATTTTAATGCGAAACTCATTTTAGAACGTTTTGCTGATAATCCGTTTTTACCAAAGTTTTATGAAGATGCCAATAGATATGCCTTTACTTTAGAAATGTCTTTTTTAGCGGATAGATATCAGCAAATATCGGACGATTTATCACAACTCGATTTGTTTAAAGATTTTATTGTAAGTGATTATGATGTGTTTAAGTCACTCATATTTTCAAAAATCACATTGAATGAAGATGAGTTTAATTTATACCGAAAGTTATTCTATTTGATGTATAAAGATATTGCAAAACCAGAACTCTATGTGTATTTATACCAAAACACAGAACGGTTGCAACAAAACATAAAAAAACGCGGACGCGATTACGAGCAGAATATTGAAAA
>NZ_CAXBLF010000055.1:0-21560 GCF_963976535.1 uncultured Algibacter sp.
ACTGGATTTTCTAAAGCTTCTTTAATCGCCACTAAAAAGCCAACACTTTCTTTTCCATCAATAATTCTATGGTCATAAGATAAAGCAACATACATAATTGGCCTTATTTCAACTTTACCATCAATAGCAACAGGACGCTCAACTATGTTGTGCATTCCTAAAATCCCACTTTGCGGTGGGTTAAGTATTGGTGTAGATAACATACTACCAAATACACCTCCGTTTGTAATAGTAAATGTGCCTCCAGTCATTTCATCAACTGTAATTTGACCATCTCGTGCACGAAGTGCTAAACGTTTCACTTCAGATTCAACCCCTCTAAAGCTTAAGTTTTCAGCATTTCTAATTACTGGAACCATTAATCCTTTTGGCCCAGAAACTGCAATACTTATATCACAAAAATCGTAAGACAACATTTCTTTACCATCCAACATTGAATTCACTGCTGGATACATTTCTAAAGCTCTAACTACCGCCAAAGTGAAGAAACTCATAAACCCTAAACCAACACCATGTTTTGTTTTAAAGGTTTCTTTATATTCTGAACGTAATGCAAAAATAGGCGACATATCAACTTCGTTAAACGTAGTTAACATGGCTGTTGTATTTTTCACCTCTACTAAACGCTCTGCTACTTTACGACGTAACATTGACATTTTACTTCTTGAAGTCCCTCTGCTTCCTCCTGTAGGTGTCCCCATAGATGGCACAGCATTCACAGCATCATCTTTAGTAATCCTTCCATCCTTTCCTGTTCCAGAAACAGCCCCTGCATCCATACCCTTTTCAGCTAAAATCTTTTTAGCAGCAGGACTTGCACTACCTGTTGCATAGGTTTTGGCCTCCCCTAACCCCTCCAAAGGAGGGGAGCTTGGACTCGGTTTATCTTCTATCTTCTTTTCTTCTTTTGGTGCATCACCATCTTCCGGTTTTTCAGCACTTGTATCAATTAAACATACTACTGCTCCAACTTCTACAGCATCACCTTCTTCTGCTTTAAGCGTTATGATTCCGCTTGCTTCAGCCGGTAATTCAAGGGTTGCTTTATCGCTATCTACTTCAGCAATAGCTTGGTCTTTCTCAACATAATCTCCATCTTCAACTAACCATGTTGCTATTTCCACTTCTGTAATAGACTCCCCTGGTGAAGGTACTTTCATTTCTAAAATCATTCTCTATAATTTTAATTGTATCCGAATTATATTTTTTTCTTTTTAATTCCCAAAAACCTCGTCAATAACGCGACGTTGCCTTCTTTTATCCCTAGTACTTGATCCTGGCGCAGGCACAGAACTATATGGTCGAGATGCAACTTCTAATTTAACCAAATCCATACGTTGTACAATATGGCTCCAAGCTCCCATATTCTTTGGTTCTTCTTGTGCCCATATATAATTTTCAACATTTGGATAACGGTTAATAACTTCTTGTATTCTTTCTAAATGCAAAGGGAATAGTTGTTCTATTCTTACTAAAGCCACATCGTTCCTTTCTAACAATTCTCTTTCGGCTAGTAAATCATAATAAAACTTACCTGTACAAAAAACTAATTTTTTAATATTTTTTGAATCGGTTGTATCATCTATAACCTCTTCAAATTTACCGTTAGCTAATTCATTTATAGATGAAACGGCTTTTGGATGACGTAATAAACTTTTTGGTGTAAATACGATTAAAGGTTTTCTGAAATCGCGTTTCATTTGACGACGCAATAAGTGGTAAATACTGGCCGGTGTTGAACAATTTGCAACAGTCATATTATCATATCCGCATAACTGCAAATAGCGTTCTATTCTAGCAGATGAATGTTCAGAACCTTGGCCCTCATAACCATGAGGCAATAACACAACAATACCATTTTGTGATTTCCATTTATCTTCAGCTGCCGCTAAATACTGGTCAAAAATAATTTGAGCGCCATTACTAAAGTCACCAAACTGTGCTTCCCAAATAGTTAAGGTATTAGGATTTGCCATAGCATATCCGTAGTCGAATCCAAGAACACCATATTCTGATAAAAAGGAATTATAAATATCCATTTTACCTTTACTATGAGGATTGATATTTAATAAATTAATACGCTCTTCAGATTTTTCATCACGTAAAATAGCATGACGATGGCTAAATGTACCGCGCTCAACGTCCTGTCCAGATATACGAACATTATACCCTTCTTCCATTAAACTACCATAAGCTAATGTTTCAGCCATTCCCCAATCAAGTGTATCCGTCTCAAACACCATTTTTGCACGACCTTCTAAAATACGTTCTGCTTTTCTCAAAAATTGCGTGTCATCAGGTACTGTTGAAACAACTTTTGAGATATTTTTTAATTTATCTTTTGGGTACGAAGTATCTTCGGTTTCAAGCATGGCTTCAATACCTTGGCGCTCAAAATCTGTCCAACGTTCTTGCATAAACTCTCTAACTTTAGAAGAGTCTCCTTCTTTTGATTTTGCATATTCTCGTTCTAAAGTCGCTTTAAATTCTTTAACAATTTTATCTAAATATGTCTTATCTATAGTGTTTTCAGCAATTAATTTATCCGAATATATTTTAAATGGATTAGGGTGTTTAGCTATTTCCTTATATAATTTTGGTTGTGTAAAACGAGGTTCGTCACCTTCGTTATGCCCATACTTTCTATAACCCAACAAATCTATATAAACATCTTTTTTATAACGCATTCTGTATTCTAAAGCCATTTCAACGGCATGTACAACCGCTTCAGCATCATCGGCATTAACATGCAATACCGGTGATAAGGTTACCTTTGCAACATCGGTACAATACGTACTTGAGCGGGCATCTAAATAATTAGTAGTAAAGCCTATTTGATTATTTACAACTATATGAATAGTTCCACCTGTTTTATAGCCATTCAATAGGCTCATTTGTGCTACTTCATAAGCAATTCCCTGTCCAGCAATAGCAGCATCGCCATGAACAATTATTGGTAGAATTTTAGAATCATCCCCACCATAATCAGCATCAATTTTGGCACGTGTAATTCCTTCTGCAACAGGGGCAACAGTTTCTAAATGCGATGGATTAGGCACTAAATTCATTTTGATAGCCTTTCCATTTTGGTAAGTTTTATCAAGTGTTAATCCCAAATGATATTTTACATCTCCATCAATGTCTTCATCTTCAAAATCTTTACCATCAAATTCGCTAAAAAGTTCATTTACTGGTTTTCTAAAAATATTAATCAATGTACTTAAACGTCCACGATGTGCCATTCCTAAAACACACTCTTTAACCCCATGTTTTTCAACGGCATAAAAAAGTACGTTGCTAATAGCTGGTATTAAAGACTCACCTCCTTCTAACGAAAATCGTTTTTGACCCACATATTTAGTTTGCAAAAAGCTTTCGAAGGTTACCGCTTGATTTAATTTTGAAAGAATATATTTTTTAGTTTCAACTGAATAATTAGGTTGGTTATCATTTTCATTTATCTGGTCTTGCCACCATTTAATCACTTCAGGATTACGCATATACATATATTCAACGCCAATAGAACTGCAATAAATACGTTCTAAATGTGAAATGATTTGACGTAGAGGTTTAGCTCCAATATCCAATATTTCTCCAGCATTAAAAACAGTATCTAAATCACTTTCTGCTAAATCAAAGTTACTAATATCTAAAGTTGGTGTATATGTTCTTCGTTCTCTAACTGGGTTTGTTTTTGTGAATAAATGCCCTCGCATTCTATAGCCATCAATAAGTCTAACAACATTAAATTCCTTATGAACATGCTCTGGTATTTGAGTTGAAACACCTTCATCAATTTCACCATCTAAACCGTAATTCTCACTACCAAAATCATACCCTTGAAAAAAGGCCCTCCAACTTGGTTCTACGGCATCAGGATTTTGTAAATATTGATCGTATAAATCAGCAAAATATGCTGTATGTGCTGTATTTAAAAAGGAAAATTTATCCATTATTATTTATATACTATAACGATTTAGTCAAAATATTTTTCAAAAATACAACTTTTACTAAAATTAGATGTTTCTTTAACTATATTTATGGCAAATATTATGCGTTTAACGAATACGCCTAAATACTTGTTAAATTTTTAAATATTTTTCATTTTCATGAATTTAATTCTTTCAATTAATAAAAAAATTGCCCTTATTTTAATTATCATCTTTTTTTGCTTTCAAAATACGGTTGCGCAAGAAATCAAAAGCAATTTCTGGAATCATGTGCGCTTTGGTGGCGGACTAGGGTTAAACTTTGGAGATGAATTTTTCAGTGCAACTATTGCACCTAGTGGTATTTATGAATTTGATAAAAACTTCGCACTTGGTTTGGGGCTTAATGCTACTTTTAACAATCAAAAAAGTGTTTACAAATCAACTATTTTGGGCGGCAGTTTAATTGGGCTTTATAATCCGATTCAAGCCATACAAATATCAGCAGAATTTGAACAACTTAATGTTAGCAGACGCTACAATGTTAATTTAAATATTACTGATGATAATTACTGGATACCTGCTTTGTATATGGGTGTGGGTTACCGAAGTGGTAACGTTACTTTTGGAATTAGATATGATGTTTTATATGATAATGAAAAAAGTATCTATGCTGATCCTTGGGCGCCTTTTGTTAGATTCTATTTTTAAAGTGGAAGAAAAGCGTTTCCTAATTTAACTTCTTTTACAACATCTTTAATAGTCTTAGACCTTAATTTTTTTAATATTTGATTTCTTGAAGAACTTAAGGCATTATGCAACGGACAGGGTTTCTCTTCATTACATTCTTCCAAACTCATCATACAAGAATTTAGCTTTTTTTCACCATCTATCACGTTTACAATACTCATGATTGAATGCGCCAAATTGGTTTCATTTAAATAAAAACCTCCTTTTGGGCCTCTAACGGACGTCACTATTTTCGCTTTAACCAATTCTTGCAATAGTTTGGCAATATAAGCTTGCGGAACATTGATAGGTTTTGAAATATCCTTAACTATAACTTTGTTTTCTTCACTACTATGTAACGCTAAAAACAATACTGCCTTAATTGCATATTTTGATGAGTTCGAGAGCATTTTCAAATGTACTAAATTCAACACAAATATAAAAAAGATGTTTTTATCTTGAATATGATTTTTATCATGTTCTATTAAAGAATATGGCTTTAATTTTGTTTAATTAAATCAAATTAATTATGAAAAAAACACTAAGTATTCTAACCGTATTATTTGCAACAATATTAATAAGTTGTGGTGGTAAAGAAGAAAAAAAG
Source organism: uncultured Algibacter sp. (assembly GCF_963976535.1). Classification (NCBI taxonomy): domain Bacteria; kingdom Pseudomonadati; phylum Bacteroidota; class Flavobacteriia; order Flavobacteriales; family Flavobacteriaceae; genus Algibacter; species uncultured Algibacter sp. Next base: position 5,266 of record NZ_CAXBLF010000055.1, read on the forward strand.
AAAGAAGGATTCTCTTATGAAAAAAAGACGCCTACTGAACAAAAAGCAACAAAAGTAGAATCTGTTCCTGCATCCAAAAAAGTCGATTTAACCAATAAAGGAATCGGCCCTATCACTTCTTTAGAATTACCTGCTGAAATAGACCAAACTATGGCAACACATGGCGCCGATATTTTCAAAAAAATGTGTACCGCTTGCCACAGAGCCGACAAGAAATTCATAGGGCCAGCACCAACAAATATTTTAGATCGCAGATCTCCAGAATGGGTTATGAATATGATTTTAAACCCAGATGAAATGACACAAAAAGACCCTCTAGCCAGAGCATTACTTATTGAATTTAATGGCTCTCCAATGGCAAATCAAAACTTATCTCAAGAAGACGCTAGAGCTGTATTGGAATATTTTAGAACATTAAACTAATATAACATGAAAACTATCAAACATGTTCTTGTATTTGCTCTGTGCATATTTGCCTTGGTTGCATGCAAGAATGAAAACAAAGAAACCTCCATTGAAACTTCAACTGAGAATGAATCATCAGAAAGAACAGGGCAAGCTTTTATTACAGATGATGAAAGTAAACCAACTGTTTTAAGTATAGCCATAGGTTCTAAAGACCATACTACTTTGGTGGCTGCGGTTCAAGCTGCACAATTAGAAAATGCTTTAGTAAACGCAGGGCCATTAATGGTATTTGCTCCAACCAACGAAGCTTTCGCCGCATTACCCGAAGGAACCGTTGAAAATTTATTAAAACCAGAAAACAAAGCTGCTTTAGCAAATATTTTAAAGTATCATGTTACCCCTGGAAACTATTCTAAAGAGTTTTTAAAGAAATTTAAAAAACTAGGGCAAGCTAACAATGCTTATGTTAAAGTGGAAGTTGTTGATGGTGAGCCATTAATTGGGGGTGCCAAAATTTTGGCTAGTATTAAAGCTGGAAATGGCATTGTACACGTTATTGATAAAGTTTTACTGCCTCCAACTCAAGAATAAAAACACTAACCTAAAAATATAACAATGAAGAATTTATTAAAATCAACAGTTGCAATGCTAAGTGTTCTAGTAGCATTTACAAGTTGCAATAATCAAGGCTCCAATGGTAAATCTGGAGCACTCTCAAGTAGCGCAGCCGAAAAAGTTTATGTTGCTCCTGGTGAGCACGACGAGTTTTATGCCTTTATTTCTGGAGGGTTTAGTGGACAGCTAGCCGTATACGGGTTACCATCAGGGCGTTTGTTTAAAGTAATACCTGTTTTTTCTCAAGATGCAGAAAAAGCTTATGGTTATAACGAAGAAACAAAACCCATGCTAAATACATCTTTTGGGTTTATTCCTTGGGATGATGCTCATCACCCAGATATATCACAAACCAATGGAGAATTAGATGGACGATACCTGTATATAAATGGAAATAATACGCCTCGTATTGCAAAAATAGATTTAACAACTTTCGAGACAACCGAGATTATTGAAATTCCAAATAGTGCTGGTAACCACAGTTCTTCTTATGTTACAGACAATACAGAATATGTAGTAGCTGGAACAAGATTTAGTATTCCAATTCCACAAAAAGATATGCCAATTAAAGAATACAAAGGAAACTTTAAAGGGACATTATCTTTTCTAAAAGTAAATCAAGAAGATGGTGGTATGGATTTAAAATTTCAAGTATTAATGCCTGGATTTGATTATGACAAAGCCCACCCGGGTCGTGGAAAATCACATGGTTGGTTTTTCTTTACTACTTATAATACAGAAGAAGCTAGTACACTGTTAGAAGTTAATGCATCACAAAACGATAAAGATTTTATTGCTGCGGTTAACTGGAAAAAAATAGAAGAATATGTAAATAATGGTGGTGGTAAAAAAATGCCAACAAATTATGCTCATAATGTATATGACGAGCATACACATTCTGCAACATCTACAATGAAAAAAGAAGTATTAGTAGTAGATCCTTCTGAAGTACCAGGTGCGATTTACTTTTTGCCTACACCAAAATCACCTCATGGTTGTGATGTAGATCCAACTGGAGAGTATATTGTAGGTAGCGGTAAATTATCAGCAAATGTTACTGTACACTCATTTACTAAAATGTTAGATGCTATAAAAAATAAAAAATTTGCAGGTGATGCTTACGGTATTCCAATCTTAAACTTTGAAGATGTTTTAGCTGGTGCAGTTGAACAACCAGGATTAGGCCCTTTACACACAGAATTTGATGGTAAAGGTAATGCATACACCTCTTTCTTTATTTCATCTGAAATTGTAAAATGGAAGTTAGGCACCTGGGAAGTTTTAGATAGACAACCAAGTTTCTACTCAATAGGACATTTAATGATTCCGGGAGGAAATTCCCAAAAGCCATTTGGTAAATATGTACTTGGTATGAACAAAATAACGAAAGACCGTTACTTACCAACAGGGCCAGAAGTAACACAATCTGCTCAATTATACGATATTTCAGGAGATAAAATGGAGTTATTATTGGATTTCCCAACAGTTGGAGAGCCACATTATGCTGCAGGTATTCCAGCAGATTTAATTAAACCAAATTCCAAAAAGCTTTACAGACTTGAAGATAATAAGCATCCTTATGCAGCTAAAACCGAAGCAGACACTAAAGTTGTTAGAGATGGTAAAACCGTTCATATATATATGACAACAATACGAAGTCACTTTGCGCCAGATAATATTGAAGGTATAAGAGTTGGTGACAAAGTATATTTCCATGTCACCAATTTGGAGCAGGATTATGATGTGCCACATGGAATCAGTATGATTGGTGCTCAAACGTCAGAATTACTTATTATGCCAGGACAGACAGAAACCTTTGTTTGGGAACCTAAACAAGTTGGTGTTTGGCCGTTCTATTGTACAGATTTCTGTTCTGCATTACACCAAGAAATGCAAGGTTACGTTCGCGTATCCGCAGCAAATGCTAATACACCATTAAAATGGTCACTTGGAGAAGATATAGAATAAAAAAACTTAGGAGGATTTTGTTTTAGTGTTTATTTTCCTAATAAGGCGAGAGTTAATTATTTCGCTCTCGCCTTTCTTTTAAAAACATTAAAAAACTAAAGGCTTAAAATCATGAAAAAGTCAAATATCATCATGCTTATTGCGGCTTTATTGCCATTAGGATTGTTTTTATTCCCACTGTGGAAAATAACATTGGAAGCTCCTCAATATCCAACACCATTGGGCATGTACATTCATATTAATGATTTCTCTGATGTCAATCCATACGATATCAAAAATATTAATTTGATGAATCATTATGTTGGTATGAAATACATTCCTGAAGCGATACCTGAATTTAAGATATTTCCTATTGGAATTATAATAACGACTATTATTGGATTGATTATTGCCTTTAAAGGAAACTATAAATGGTTTTTATATTGGTTTATTTTAATGATTGTTTTGAGTAGTGCTGGATTGTACGACTTTTATCTTTGGGAATATGATTATGGACATGATCTGGATCCAAAGGCCATTATGAAATTTACCAACCCTGATGGAAGTGTCATGGGTTTTCAACCCCCTTTGTTTGGAAGTAAAGATATCTTAAATTTTAAAGCACATTCATATCCAAGGTTAGGAGCTTACCTGCTGGGTCTTGGAATTGCAATGTCATTTGTTGCTTATCTTGTAGGAAAGAAACAAAACAAAAAAATATTCCCTTCCGAATAGTTATCGAAACTGAATCTTTCCCAAAAGGAAGAACTTAATATAATAAGTTGTAATTCCTTTGGAAAGAGTAAGGATAAAACACTAAAAAATGCAAACACTAAAACACTATTCAATTACTGCATTATTTCTGTTGGTATTCAGCTGTAATATATCACCAAAAGCCATTGATTATGGCAATGATGGCTGCCAGTATTGTAAAATGACTATTGTAGATAAAGTCCATGCAGCCGAAATTGTCACCAAAAAAGGAAAGGTTTATAAATTTGACGCAACCGAGTGTATGGTCAATTTCTTAAATGAATTCGAAGATCCTTCAGAAGTTCAGCTATATCTAACAAATCATTACACCAAACCAGAAGCCCTCATAGATGCTACCAAGGCAACTTTCTTGATCAGTGAAAATATTCCTAGTCCAATGGGAGCATATTTAACTGCTTTTAAAAATAAAACTGATGCAGAGAAAGTGCAATCAACAAAAAGTGGTAAATTATATTCTTGGAATGAATTACGAGACCATCTCAAAGATTAAATTCATGAAACATCCATAACTAAATCTTGATACCCATGAGAATGATTAAATGGATGCTACATAGCCTGCCCCGAGATTTCGGGGTGACCTATAAGAAAACAATAGATTTAAATTCATGAAAAAAACATTTTTTTTTCTTGTAGTCTTTTTATTGGCTTGTACTGGTTATGCCCAAAAAACAGAGGTATGTGCAACATGCACTGTTTCTTCCATTAAAGAAGCCATAATTCTGGCTAAAATAAATGATACCATACTAGTTAAAAAGGGAACTTACAACGAGCATAACTTGGTAATTGATAAACCTCTAACCATTATTGGTGAAAACCAACCAATTATTGATGGACAATTAAAGGGAGAAATCATTACCATTGTTTCTGACGGCGTCACTGTAGATGGATTTCACATCATCAATGTTGGAACAAGTTATACAAAGGATTACGCTGCAATTCGTGTGCGAAGAAGCAAAAATTTTGTCATTCAGAATATCGTTTTTAAAAAGTTGTTCTTTGGAATTTATATAGAGAAATCAAGTTACGGAAAAATAATTGACAATAAAATAATTGGTGATGCCGTTGAGGAATATAGTTCAGGAAATGGTATTCAACTATGGTATAGCAATCATATAGAAATAGGAAACAATCATGTTGAGCATGTACGTGATGGCATTTATTTGGAGTTTTCTGATGATTGTTTGATTAAAAATAATGTGAGTGCACAAAACCTACGTTATGGCTTGCATTTTATGTTTTCAAATAATGACGTATATCAAGGTAATACCTTCGAAAACAATGGCGCAGGAGTAGCGGTTATGTTCTCTAAAGAAATAAAAATGCTTAATAACACTTTTAAGGAAAATTGGGGAACCGCATCGTATGGCATGCTATTAAAAGAAATAAACGATGCCGAAATTATTGGAAATACGTTTCAAGAAAACACAATTGGTATTAACGTTGAAGGCTCTAACCGTATAATTTATAAAAATAATAATTTTAAAAATAACGGTTGGGCTATCAAAGTAAAAGGTGCTTGTTACACCAATATATTTACAGAAAATAACTTTTTATACAATTCCTTTGACATTGCCTACAACAGCAAGATTAACGATAATGAATTTGATAGAAATTATTGGAGCAGTTACACAGGTTACGACCTGGATAAAAACGGTATTGGTGATGTTCCTTACAGACCTGTTAAGTTATTTTCATACATTGTAAATCGAACACCAGAAACCATCATTTTATTGCGGAGTATGTTTATAGATCTTATTGATTTTTCAGAAAAAGTATCACCGATTTTTACGCCCGATAATTTATTAGACAACAACCCATTAATAAAAATAACAACATGGTAAGCATTCAAAATTTACATAAAAAATTCAACAAAAATGTTGTTTTAAGCGGTGTTGATCTTGAAATAAATGAAGGTGGCATTTTTGCAGTTCTTGGACCAAATGGTTCTGGAAAAACCACGTTAATAAAATCTATTTTGGGTATGGTTATTCCTAACGAAGGCGACATTTATGTTCTTGGAAAGCATATTAAAAGTAATTCTGATTACCGATATAAAATTGATTACTTACCACAAATAGCCAACTTCCCAAGTAACCTTAGAGTAAAAGAACTCATTAAAATGATTAAAGATTTACGAGGGCATACCCATGAAGATTTGCATTTAATTGAATTATTTAAGCTACAACCCTTTTTAGATAAAAAGTTAGGAAACTTATCTGGTGGAACGAAACAGAAAGTGAATATTGTATTAACCTTTATGTTTGATAGCCCTTTGATAATTTTAGATGAACCTACTACTGGATTGGATCCTATTTCGCTAATTCGTTTAAAAGAATTAATTCAAGTAGAAAAAGCTAAAGGAAAAACCATTTTAATAACCTCGCACATTATGAGTTTTGTTGAAGAAGTATCAGACGAAATTGTGTTTTTATTAGAAGGTGAAATATACTTTAAAGGCACTATTTCAGAATTAAAATCAAAAACAAATCAACCAGATTTCGAACACGCCATAGCATCAATACTCACAGAAAATCATGTTTAAAATATTAAAATATAGTTTTTACGATTTAATGCGTAGCCGTTGGAGCTATGTGTATTTTGCATTCTATTTATTGCTTGGAACTGTGCTCTTATTTTTAAACAACGACCTTTCGAAAGCTGTCATCACTTTAATGAATGTTATTATCGTTTTAGTTCCATTAATAGGAACTATTTTTGGCGTGATGTACTACTATAATTCTAAAGAATTTACAGAATTATTGCTAGCACAGCCCCTAAAAAGATCATCCATTTTTTTGGGACAATATCTTGGGGTTGCCATTTCGCTATCAATGAGTTTAATTTTAGGATTAGGTATTCCGTTTATTTTTTATGGCCTATTTAGATCATCGGCTATTTGGGATTTCTCTTTATTACTTATCACAGGAACATTCCTAACATTAATATTTACAGCACTAGCTTTTAATATAGCCTTGTCTAACGAAAATAAAATTAAAGGTTTTGGATATGCCATTTTGCTGTGGTTATTCTTAGCTATTATTTACGATGGCATTTTTTTAATGTCTCTTATATTGTTTGAAGATTATCCGTTAGACAAACTATCACTGGTTGGCACCATGCTCAATCCAATAGATTTATCCCGAACACTCATTCTTCTAAAGTTAGATATTTCAGCATTATTAGGTTATACAGGAGCCATTTTTAAACAATTTTTTGGTACTAATTTTGGACTAATTGTGTCATTTATAACGCTAACTGCTTGGGTGGTATTTCCTGTTTTAAGAATTGTGTTCAAATCAAAAAAGAAAGACTTTTAATCAATATTGTCCGATAAAAGAATCAAGACCGCTGCGCTGATAGAATATAGAATCAAGACTTGATTTTAACTCATTGATAATCAATTTACAATAGATTTGTCATTTCAGAAAGCTTTTGATTTTTTACTTGTTGTAAAAGTAAGGGGCATATCTGAAAAAAATCTTTTAGCCTATACCCAATCTATCCTTCGGACTATCTTACAAATTTTAATCGGATACTATTGACTTTTAATTCTAATTTAGATTACTAAAATTTACTAAATTGCTACAAATTTAATAACTGACAAAAGTCATGTTTTTAAAACCTTGTAAGAGGTATTTTTGATTTTATTAAAAAAGACAAAAAAGTCTTTTTTAAAAACAACCATAATTAAATAAACTACTAAATCATGAAGGTAAAACAAAAACCACTGATGATGCCATATATCCTTATGGCGCTAATGTTAATCTTATCATTTACAGCATGTATTGATAATGAAAAAAAAGAATATGCAGATGCCACAGACATTCCTGTGAGCCGTGAAATGATAGCCGAATTAACATCACCCCCAAATGTACCAACACCAGTTGGAAGACGAAAAGCTAAAAAGCTAATTGTTAACATGGAAATTCTTGAGCAAGAAGGCACCATGACAGATGGAACCACATATATGTATTGGACCTTTGGAGGCTCAGTTCCTGGAAGCTTTATTAGAACACGCGTTGGTGATGAAGTAGAGTTTACCTTATCCAACCACCCAGACAACAAGTTACCTCACAATATCGATTTACATGCTGTAACTGGCCCAGGTGGAGGCGCAACATCTTCATTCGTGGCACCAGGGCATGAAAAAAAATTCAATTTTAAAACTTTAAATCCTGGTTTATATGTTTACCACTGTGCAACTGCTCCTGTAGGCATGCATATAGCTAACGGCATGTATGGTTTAATTCTTGTTGAACCCGAAGGAGGTTTGCCACAAGTTGATAAAGAATATTACATTATGCAAGGTGATTTCTATACTAAAGGCGAAAACGGAGACCCTGGTTTACAAGCCTTTGATATGCAAAAAGCCGTTGATGAAGACGCTGATTATGTAGTTTTTAATGGTAAAGTTGGAGCCTTAACTGGTGACAACGCCATTACTGCTAATGTTGGAGAAACCGTTCGTTTATTTGTAGGTAATGGCGGTCCTAATTTAGTATCATCATTTCACGTCATTGGAGAAATTTTCGATAAAGTTCATGTTGAAGGTGGTTCTACAATTAATGAAAATGTACAAACCACCCTAGTACCTGCTGGTGGCGCTGCCATAGTTGAATTTAGAGTTGATGTTCCTGGAACTTTTATTTTAGTAGACCACTCTATTTTTAGAGCATTTAATAAAGGCGCTTTAGGTATGTTGAAGGTTGAAGGTGAAGAAAATAAAAAAATCTATTCTGGTGTTGTACAAGAAGGTATTTACCATCCTGAAGGCGGAGCAATCCAAACCATGCCAGATGATGGAAAAGCTAAAGTTGCCGTATCTTCTGATAAAAGCTTAGCTGAAAAAATGGAATCTGGAAAGAATATATATATGCAAACTTGCTTTGCTTGTCATCAAGCAGAAGGGCAAGGAATTCCAAACGCCTTTCCTCCTTTGGCAAATTCAGATTACTTAAATGCCGATGTAAATCGTTCAATAGGTATTATACTTAAAGGGAAAACAGGTGAAATTACTGTAAACGGACAAAAATACAATAGTGTTATGACCAGACAGTCTATAAGTAATGATGAAATAGCAGATGTTATGACGTATGTGTATAACTCTTGGGGTAATAACAAAACAAATGTTACCAAAGCTCAAGTTGATGCTATAAAAAACGGTAATTAATTATATATCATTAAAAATGCAAACTATTTTAAGACTGGCAACGAGAATTTTGTTCATCTCATACCTATCAACAGCTTATTGCCAGTCTAAAATGGTTTCAATTAAAGGAGGAACTTACACGCCCCTTTACGGAAGAGATTCATTAAAAGTTACCATTTCAGATTTTGAAATGGACGTATATCCAGTTACAAATAATGAGTATTTAGAATTTATAAAAAAACATCCTAAATGGCAACGTTCTCAAGTAAAAAAAATATTTGCAGACGGTAATTATTTATTTGGTTGGATTTCTGATACTGAATTAGGGGGAAACCAATCTTTAAATGCACCTATTACGAATGTTTCTTGGTTTGCCGCTAGTAATTATTGTGAATGTCAAGACAAACGATTACCTACCATAGATGAATGGGAATATGTAGCTATGGCAAATAAAACCATGCCTGACGCCAGACAATTAGAAGATTATAATAAGTACATATTGGGATGGTATGAAAAGCCCAAAACCTTTAATAATTCCATAGGGTCAACCTTTAAGAATTATTGGGGAGTTTATGATTTACATGGATTGGTGTGGGAATGGACATTAGATTTTAATTCGGTGTTAGTTTCAGGTGAGTCTAGAAAAGATGTTGATAATGATAGTAATCTTTTCTGTGGAAGTGCAGCCATTGGCGCAACCGATTTAATGAATTACGCCGCATTTATGCGATATGCAACCCGAGGCAGTTTAAAAGCAAAATATGCCTTGAAAAATCTTGGGTTTAGATGTGTGAAAGATATAAGTAAATGAAAATATTGAAATCAATTTTAATACTGTTATTTGTTATGGTGGCATTCACATCATGCAAAAATGACAAATCTAATTCGGACAATAATGATTTAGCATTATACCAATGTCCGATGACATGTGAAGGCGATAAAACCTATAACGAACCGGGAAGTTGTCCAGTTTGTAACATGGATTTAAAGCCAATACAAAAGTCTACTAAAACATTAAGTAATAATGAAATTTCAGATGAATCTATTTTCAATTTAACATCAAAATGGAACACAGAAGAAGGAGAAACCATTCAACTTGAAGATTTAAAAGGAAAAACATTGGTCATGGTTATGATTTATACGACTTGCAAAGCAGCCTGCCCTCGTTTAGTAGCTGATATGCGAAATATTGAAGATCAAATTCCTAAAGAAAACCTTGAAGACCTTCGTTTTGTGTTGATAAGTATTGACCCAGAAACAGACACGCCACAACGTTTAAAATCTTTTGCTAAAGAAAACTTTATGGATGGAGAGCAATGGACCTTTTTACAAGGAACAACAACCAGTGTTAGAGAATTTGCCAATGTTTTGGCTGTAAAATATAAACAAATTTCACCTATGGATTTTTCACACTCCAATATTATAAGTGTGTTTAATTCTGGTGGAGAATTAGTGCATCAACAAGAAGGGTTAGGAGTAGATAATAAAGAAACTATTAAAACCATTCTTGAGTTAACAAGTAAATAAAATCTAAGTACATGACAAAAATTAATAATATACTAAATGTCAGTCTGAGCGCAGTCGAAGACATTCAAAGAAATACTAGCATTTCGACTGCGCTCAATGTGACATTTTCAATTTTGTCATGCACTAAAAAACAGAATACTAATCAAAACTAAATAAATATGTTATCAAAAAAACAAGCACGCGCTTTTTTTCTTGGAGGAACGGTAGTTACTTTTCTGATATTTATTGGTCTTACCATTTACTCTTTTAGTAAAGCCAATGACCAATCAAATGACGAAAATATTACAGAAGCTGTTGTAAGAGGAAAGAAAATTTGGGAAGAAAACAATTGTATGGGATGTCATACAATTTTAGGAGAAGGCGCTTATTACGCCCCTGAATTAACAAAAGTAATTGACCGACGAGGAGAAGGCTACATTAAAGCCGTATTAATGACCCCAGTAGATTGGGCTCCTAATGGAAGAAAAATGGTGGCTTACGGGTTTTCACAAGAAGAAGCTGAAGATCTAATCGCCTTTTTTGACTGGATAGATGATATTGATTTAAACGGATTTGATACCGTAGTATCACCATTATCAAAAGATAACTAACTAAAAAGAGAGAAAAATGAAATATAAATCACAAAAAGTAGCATATTGGTTTTTTGCCCTTTCCATGTTATTATTCGGATTACAAATAATTTATGGTTTTATTATGGGATTTGCTCATGCAGGATATGATGGTTTGCACAGCTTTATTCCTTTTAACACCGCCAGAGCAGTACACACTAACTTATTAGTAGTTTGGCTATTATCAGGTTTTATGGGTGCAGCTTATTATATTATACCCGAAGAAGCACAACGCGAATTAGTAAGTGTAAAATGGGCTTACGTACAATTAATAAGTCTTGCTCTAGTTGGCGTTACAGCCATTGTTGGATACCATTTCAACTATTGGGAAGGACGTAAATTTTTAGAGATCCCTAGACCTCTAGATTACTTAGTTGTTGCAAATGTGCTCCTGTTTTTAGGACTTATTTTAACTACTTTATTCAAAGGAAAACGCAGAACCACTACAGCATTGGTGCTTTCAATGGGGCTTCTTTTTGCAGCCTTATTATACTTACCAGGAATGCTTCCATTTGACAGTCAAGTAAAAGATTCATTCTTCAGATGGTGGGTTGTTCACCTTTGGGTAGAAGGTGTTTGGGAACTTATTATGGGAGGTATTTTATCATTCTTACTTATAAAACTAACTGGAGTTGATAGAGAGGTTATTGAAAAATGGTTATATGTCATTGTTGGATTAACTTTCTTATCTGGTGTATTAGGTACCGGACATCATTATTACTACATTGGTGTAAATAAAATTTGGCTAATCGTTGGTGGTATATTCTCTGCATTAGAGCCTTTAGCATTTTTAGCTATGGCATTATTTGCAGTAAATATGTACAGAAAAGGAGAAAAGAAGCATCCAAATAAATTAGCGCTATACTGGACATTAGGAGCTGCCATTGTGTCTTTTATTGGCGCAGGATTATTAGGATTTGCTCATACTTTACCACAAACAAACTTATATACACACGGAACATTAGTAACCGCAATGCATGGTCACTTAGCATTTTGGGGCGCTTACGCTATGATAGTTTTAGCCATTATTAGTTACAGTTTACCAAATATGACTGGCAGAAAATTATACGAAAGCACAAGAGGTAGAATGGCATTTTGGATGTCTAATATTGGTATGATAGGTATGACCGTTGCTTTTGGAGTCGCTGGTGTTGTTCAAGTATATTTAGAACGAAAAATGAAAATGGAGTTTATGGAAGTTCAAAAGGAAGTTGAAATACATTTTGTTGTGCTAATTATTTGTGCAACCTTATTTATGACCGGTATCATATTGTATTTCATAGATTTCTATAAACATGGAAGACCTAATGATGAAGCATTAGAAATACCTACAAATTAACAACTAGACTAACTTTACCAGGGTTAAAAATTGCAAAATGGATAACTCTGGCTTTTTTTTGAAGCTATTTCCTGCTTTCCACTATATCTTTTCTTGTGCTGAACTTGTTTCAGTATCTCATCAAGTAAAGAACATATATGCGAATTCGTGTTTCAATTAAATATTTAGTGAAGCACAAAAAAAGGATGCCGCTTCAATCAGGGCTAAACATATTTGCTAACATATAGCATTACTACAATGAACACACCATACTACCAACCTATTCATAAAGAAATTGATGTTTTTGAACACGCCTATAAATGTAAAATTCCATTTTTACTAAAAGGCCCTACAGGAACAGGAAAATCTAGGTTTATCGAGTTTATGGCGCATAAGCTTGAAACCAAATTAATTACTATTTCCTGTCATGAGGAAACCTCATCAACAGATTTAATAGGGCGGTTTATTATAAAAGGAGCAGAAACCTTATGGTTAGATGGTCCATTAACCACAGCGGTTAAAGAAGGGCATATCATATACTTAGATGAAATAGCTGAAGCAAGACCAGACGTTATTGTTGCTATTCACTCCTTAACCGACCACCGTAGAGAATTATTTATAGATAAGTTGGGAGAAACCTTTAAAGCACATGAAAATTTCATGCTAGTAGCCTCTTTTAATCCTGGTTACCAACGTGGCTTTAAAGAATTAAAACCTTCTACCAGACAACGTTTTGTGGCCGTTTCATTTGCGTATCCAGAAGCTAAACTAGAAGCCGAAATATTGGTTTCTGAAACTGGAATAGAAAAAGATATTGCTAAAAAATTAGTAAACATTGCAACAAAAATTAGAAATCTAACAGAACTTGGATTAACTGAAACCGTTTCTACTAGATTGCTGGTAGATGCCGCAAAACTAATTCATATAGGTTTACCAAAACGATTGGCAGTTCATGTAGCGGTTATTGAGCCATTAACAGACGATTTAGAAGTTATACAAGCTCTAAAAGACTTAGGCGATTTAATGATATAATCCAGTTGGCAGTGTACAGTCTTCAGTAAGCAGTCAAATCTCCTGAATACTAAAGACTGAATACTGCTTACTGAATACTGAATACTGAATACTGAAAACAAGATGTTTGAATTCGAACCAGATGAGTATATATTTACCAAGTTTGCTTTCTTCTTCAAGAAAAGAAAAAAGAAAAAAGAAGCTGAACTTGAGCATGCCGTAAATTTAAGTGATATAAAATCGCGTCTCGCTATTTTTGCCCGCGCTATAACTGGAGAATCTATAGAAATTTTTGAAGCCGAGAGAGAAGGCGGTTACAGAAACAACAATTTCTTTTTACCATCTAAATATTATGAATATCAAACCCAAGAAGAAAATATTTCCTTTTATCTATTTAGAGTTTTATATCTATCTATTCAGAAAAATTTAAACTTAAATTGGAATGACAATCAAGAACATGATTTAATCGAATCGCAAACCAAAGCAAAGGAATGTTCAGGTGACGTTCTAAAATCTCTTTTTGATCAGTTCCCAATAACTCAAAAATATTATAAAGAATTTATAGCACATCAACAAGCTAAATCAAGTGCAAAACAACCTGCTGATTTCACTTTTATTTATGGAAAGTGGATGCGAAATTCAGCCGAAGCCGACACAAAAAAGAAGTTAAAAAACTTTACAGACAAAGTTAAAGAAGCAAATCAAGAGGAAGCTAAAACCGTAATCAAATCAAAAGCCGTTGAAGAAATCATTTCTGTTCAAATAGACCAGAAGCAAATGGAAGATGCCGTTTTACAACATCAATTTGAAAAGGTTGAAACAGCTGAAGAGTTTGGAGGAAACTTTAGAGATATGGATGGTGATGATGATTTAGAAGATCACTCAAACGCACTAGACGACGTTAAAATGAAGCACACGGTTCGTGTTGATGACACAGCACATTCAGTATATCAGGCTGATTTTATTGAAAACACCACAATAGCTGAAAGTTCAGAAAATGAAGGCGAAGGGCATTACATCACCTATGACGAATGGAATTATGCATCTAGAAAATATAAAGAAGATTTTTGTAAAGTGTATCCCAAAACACAGATAACGACTGATATTCCTTATTATAAAAAAACACTTAACGACAATCGCTCTACCTTAGTTGGTTTACGTAAAATGCTAACAACGGTAAACAACAAATACCAGCAACAAAGACGACAAACACAAGGTGAAGAATTTGATATTGATGCCATAACAGATTTGTTTATTGATGTTAAAACAGGACACACACCTTCAGAAAAAATATATCTATCCAAACGGAAAAAGGAGAAAGACTTATCAATTTTATTGCTTTTGGATATTAGCCTTTCTAGTGATGGCTATGCTGCCGGAAACCGCGTAATTGATGTTGAAAAACAGGTCTCTATATTATTCGGTGAAATTTTAAATGAGTTCAATATCGATTTTTCAATTGACTGTTTCTATTCAAAAACAAGAAACCATTCCAGTTATTTAACGCTTAAAGGTTTTGATGATAATTGGGATACCGCCAAATACAGAGTAGGAAGTATTGAACCGAGTGGTTATACCCGAATTGGCACAGCTTTAAGACATTCTGGAGCCTTGTTGGATAAACGGGATACCAAAAACAAATGGGTGATTTTAATCTCGGATGGAAAACCAAACGATTATGACAAATACGAAGGCAAATACGGCATAAACGATGTAAAGCAGGCACTTCGAGAATTAAACGAACGCCAAATAAATTCTTATGCCCTAGCCATTGAAGCCAATGCTAAATATTACTTACCGCAAATGTTTGGACAAAATCATTATCAAATACTAACAAATCCAGTAGAATTACTACAGTCGTTAGTTAAGTTATATGAAAAAATAAAGCACCAATCTTAAATTTAACAGCCACTAAATCTTGACAAATTGAACAAAATCGCCATAGACTATAAAAATATTTGGTATCCGCCAGGAGGTATCTTAATATGGATTATCATATTTTTAGAGTTATTTACTTTTGGGGCTGCACTCATAGCCATGACTCATTATGGTAATCTAGAAGCAGAATTATTTCATAACTCAAGGTTAATATTAAACACAACTTATGGTATGATAAACACCTTGTTTTTATTAACAAGTGGGTTTTTCATGGCGGTTTCAGTGTCTGAGTTAAAAAAGGGAAACAAAGTTAAGTTTAAAAAACTACTGCTTTTAACCATACTTTTTGGAGTTCTTTTTTTAGGGTTAAAAAGTTTTGAATATTCCGAAAAACTTAATGAAGGCATTACTGTTGGTTACAATACATTCTTTACTTTTTATTGGATGCTTACCTTATTTCATGTGATTCATGTTATTGTTGGGTTGGTGATTTTAGTATCCGTTTATTTCGGTATAAAAAAAGAAAAATCCAATACAAGTATTGAAGATATTGAGGCTAGCGCTGCCTTTTGGCACATGTGCGATTTAATTTGGATGATGCTTTTTCCAGTAATTTATTTACTTTTCTAATATGAAGCCCATAATGGGCATTTGGCAAACAAAGACTAATACGGTTTTAATTAAATAAAACAAGGAACAACAATTAATTACAGATATTAAATAGATGAAAAACACAGCAACTATAACTTGGATTATTTTATTAGTGCTTACAATTACTTCTGCTTTGGTTTCAAAGCTTGAGAGCAAATATGTTGTCTTCATTATTTTAATCCTGTCGGCTTTAAAATTTTTTGGAATTGCGTTTCAGTTTATGGAAATAAAAAAAGCACATGTGTTTTGGAAAACAATAATTATTGGGTCTGTTTTTCTTTTTGGTATGGGGTTGTTGGTCGCCTAAGCCATGCCGTAAACCTACAAGGTCGAAACAAGACCTTGCAGGAGGTTCTATTAATCAGTCATCATTGAAATTCAACTTAGTCCAATTTGGTTATTAGTCAAG
>NZ_CAXBLF010000056.1:0-20903 GCF_963976535.1 uncultured Algibacter sp.
AATTACTCTGAGGTATAAACGAATACTCTAATCTTGCTATATCTGTGAGTTGCGCATTTACAGAACATAAAGTACAAATTAAACATATTGTTAAAATCCATTTACATTTACACTCACCCATATTTATTTCTGTCTAGTATATTTTTACTTCTTATTTTCTCCAGAATTATTGACTTTAAATTGAATGTTTTGATCTGGTTTTTGAATAATATGAATATCGCGTTGTGGAAACGGAATGCTGATGTTATTTTCTCTGAATAATCTATCAATTTCAAAACGAATTTCACTTTTAGGAAAACGTGCATTAAAACTATCGTTGATTGTGAAAACAAGTTTAAAATCCAGAGAGCTCTCTCCAAAATCTATAAACAAAACGGTTGGTGCAGGATAATCCAATGTGTCCTTATGATCCGTTGCTGACTCAAGTAATAGTTTTTTAACCAGTTGTACATCGCTACCATAAGCCACACCTACATCAACACTTTCTCTGGTTGTTGTCCCATTTTGAGTCCAGTTATAAAGACTATTAGTAAGATATAAATGGTTTGGAATAACTAAAACCTTATTATCAGCCGTGGTTGCTCTTGTTGTTCTAAGTTTAATTTCTTCTACTCTCCCAACTTTACCTTCTATTTCAACAATATCACCAACGTGAACCGTTTGGTCTACAAGAATAAAAATTCCAGAAATAATATCTTGAAACAAGGTTTGTAACGCTAAACCAACACCAATTAATAAAGCTGCAGATGCCGCAAAAATTGCTGTCACATTAATACCTACAGAATCTATGGCAATTAAAAAAACAATAATGTAAATAAACCATCTAGCAAATGAAAAAACCGTATTAAATTTCACCTTATCACCCTCAGGCATTTTGCGTGTTACTAGTTTTTTTATCCAACGTAGAATGTAGGTTGTAAAAATAAGTATTACTAAAATAAGCAATACATATTTCACTTTTATAACACTGGTAATTTTCTCCTCACCACCAACAACTTCTGTGAATGTATAGATATTATAATTAAGAAAATCGACAATCTTTTCCCATAGAGAGCTATCGGTAATTACATCTCCAACATGCTCTACTTTATTTTCAATATTTTTTTTTACTTGATCTTGCATATTAATACTTTATCCATTTAATCAACTCTTTATAACTAGGTTTCTTCCCATACATTAAAATTCCAACACGATAAATTTTTGCAGCAAACCAAACCGTAAACATAAATGACCCAACCAGTATTAGTAAAGATAACACTTGTTGCCAAATCGGAACACCAAAAGGAATTCGCATAAGCATAACAACTGGTGATGTTAATGGTATAAACGAAAATACTATTGAAACAGTGCCGTGTGGGTCTTCAATAACTGTAAATATACCAATATAAACGGCTAAAATAAGTGGCATAATTATAGGCAACATAAACTGTTGGGTATCGGTTTCATTATCAACTGCGGCACCAATGGCTGCATATAAGGAGCTATACATTAAATAACCACCAATAAAGAACATAATAAATGCAATAATTAAATTGGCTAATGGTAAATTATAAAATGCTGAAACTATGTTTTGAAGTTGAAGATTTACCTCCGGATTCTCCATAGCTTGTTCCAATACCTGTTGTTGTGGTGTTTGCATTTGCGCCATGTCTATGCCTAGAATTAACGAAGTTACTGTCATTAAAACACCGCCTAAAATAATCCAAATTACAAATTGTGTAATACCAGCTAACGAGGTTCCAATAATTTTACCAAGCATTAATTGTACTGGTTTTACTGAAGAAATAATAACCTCTATAATTCTACTTGTTTTTTCTTCAATAACACTTCGCATAATCATATTTCCATAAATAATTATAAACATAAATAACAAATACCCTGCTGCGCCTCCAAAAATAAGTTTAACAATACTATCAACTTTTGATGTTTTTTTACCTTCAAAACTTTCTTGATTAATTTCAATATTAACTATAGAAGCTTTTAACTTTTCAACATCAATACCTTCTCTAATTCTATTCTGAAGCGTTAGTTCTGACTGAATTTCACTTTCTAAATTTGAAATTAAAGTTAGTGATGGTGACTCTTCTGAATAGAAAGTCAGATCTTTTGATGTTAGTTTTCCTTCTGAAATATCACCAATATGCAATAATCCATATCCTTTTGTTTCTAGAACTATTGTTTTTGCATCCTCAACCGACATCCCTTCAAGAACATTATAAGACGTGTTTCCTGAATTTTTAAAAACATCTTTTACTAGTCCAGATTCATCTAAAATAGATACCACTCTTATTTTGTCATTATTTAATTGTGATAAATAGGCAACAACTGCAATAAGGGCTATGAATATTAGAGGACTCAAAAACGTCATAATAATAAACGATTTGTTTTTAACCTTAGTTAAATATTCTCGTTTTATAATAAGTGGTAAATGGTTCATAAGTTAGTTACTCTTTACGGCTTGAATAAAAATATCGTTCACACTAGGAATCAGTTCAACAAAATGTGATACGTCTCCTTTATTAGCTAGGTAACTCAATAAATCATTTGGTTTTTCACCTTGCTGAAGTTTAATATTGAGCTTTAACTCATCTTCTAAAGTTTTAAAATTAGCTTTAGATACATTAAATTTTTCCGACAACGCCTTTTCTAATAAGAAATGATTATGGGCTCTAATACCTACTTCAAAAGTATTGATTTTATATTGGCGTTTTATATCTACCAATTTCCCATCTAATATTTTATTTGATTCGTGTATCAAAGCAATATCATCGCATAATTCTTCAACCGATTCCATTCTGTGAGTAGAAAAGATAACTGTTGCTCCGTTTTCACGTAATCGCAAAATTTCGTCTTTAATTAAATTTGCATTTATAGGGTCGAAGCCCGAAAAGGGTTCGTCAAAAATTAATAATTTAGGTTCATGAAGCACCGTAACTACAAATTGTATTTTTTGTGCCATCCCTTTTGAAAGCTCTTGGATTTTTTTATTCCACCAATCTCCAATCTCTAAACGCTCAAACCAGTATTTTAATCGCGTTTTAGCTTCTGCTTTACTTAAGCCTTTTAATTGTGCTAGGTATATGGCTTGTTCGCCCACTTTCATAGACTTATATAAACCACGTTCTTCTGGCAAGTACCCAATATCCTTAACATGTTTTTGGCTAAGTGGTTCTCCGTCTAAAATTACAGTACCCGAATCTGGCATCGTTATTTGATTAACAACCCGTATAAGTGTTGTTTTTCCTGCACCGTTAGGCCCTAACAAACCAAATATGCTACCTCTAGGTATTGTAATTGATACATCATTTAAAGCTTTAAAATCTCCAAAGTATTTGGAAACATTATTGACTTCAAGTAAGTTATTCATGCTAAATTTTTAATTAACTGGTAATTTCCAAATAAACTTCAAAATAACCGATTAAATTTGTTTCTATTTCCTTTATATTTCAATATAAAATAGAACCGTTCCCGATAGCTATCGGGATAAGGCTATGCTCATATTTTCTATTTTATCTAATGAAAATATAATTCAAATTTATTATCAATGATTTTGAAACTCATTTGGAAATGGTAAATATATTAAATGTTGTGTGAGAAGCTTACCTCTTTAGAATTAATTTATGATTCAAATAATAAGATATTTTTTAGTACATGACAAAAATATAAAAGTGTCACATTGAGCGCAGTCGAAATGCTTTTGAATACGATATTTCCAATGTCTTCGACTGCGCTCAGATTGACATCCGATATATTATCAATTTTTGTCATGTACTCAGAAGATATTTAGTAAATAAAAAAGTGATCCCGAAATAAATTCGGGATTAGTTCAACTTACAATTTTTAGTACGCCTTTTAGGCTTCTAAAAATTGAGTTTCATTAAAAAAACAAAACCCACCCTCAATAAAATTAAGGATGGGAAAAAAATTGCTATGAAAAAGAAAAATTACCACTAAAATAAATTAGTGATATTCAAATATAGTTTTTTTTTCAATACTAATAGCAAAACTATTAAATATCTTCTCTTTTTTGGTGAAAAAAATCCGCTCAAAAAAGCGGATTTTATAATTTTATATAGTGCTTAAAATATAAAATTAAAAGCTTGTAGAATATATTCTGACTAGGAGAACATATCTTTTACCTTCTCAAAAAATGATTTATCTGAACTTTCAGGTTTAGGTGCAAAATGCTCATCATCTTGCATAGATTCAAAAAATTCTCGTTGTTGTTTATTTAGTGTTTTTGGAGTCCATACATTAACATGTACTAACAAATCTCCCTTACCATAACCATTTATACTCGGGATCCCTTTTCCGCGTAAGCGCAAAATTTTACCAGACTGTACACCTGCTTCAACCTTTATACGTACTTTACCTGTAACCGTATCAATTTCTTTTGAAGTTCCTAATACAGCATCAGGGTAACTTACATATAAATCGTAATGTAAATTATCGCCTTCACGCTGTAATTTATCGTGTGTTTCTTCTTCAATAACAACAATTAAATCTCCAGAAATTCCATTTCCAGGAGCTTCGTTACCTTTCCCAGACACCTTAAGTTGCATGCCATCAACTACGCCTGCTGGTATTTTTATAGATACCGTTTCTTCGGCAACTTTTAAGCCTTGTGCATCTGCATCACTTGGTTTTTTATCAATAGTTTGTCCTGCACCACCACATACATTACACGGTGCAGATGTTTGCATTCTACCCAAAATAGTATTTGCAATACGCGTTACTTGCCCACTACCGTTACAAGTAGAACAGGTTTTATAAGTAGTTCCAGGTGCTTGAACTTTACGTTTTACTTTTACTTTTTTCTCAACGCCCTGAGCAATTTCTTCTAAAGTAAGTTTAACACGAATACGTAGATTACTTCCTTTTACACGACGTTGGCCACCGCCACCGCCAAAACCAGAAAAACCACCACTGAAGCCTCCGCCTCCGCCACCAAAGATATCACCAAACTGACTGAATATATCATCCATATTCATACCACCACCGCCAAAG
The DNA here is from genome assembly GCF_963976535.1 of uncultured Algibacter sp. NCBI lineage: Bacteria > Pseudomonadati > Bacteroidota > Flavobacteriia > Flavobacteriales > Flavobacteriaceae > Algibacter > uncultured Algibacter sp. Next base: position 5,008 of record NZ_CAXBLF010000056.1, read on the forward strand.
CCTCCGCCTCCGCCATTCTCAAATGCTTGATGACCATATTGATCGTAACGCGCTTTTTTATTATCGTCGCTTAATACTTCGTAAGCTTCAGCTGCTTCTTTAAATTTAGACTCTGCGCCTTTATCATCAGGGTTTTTATCAGGATGAAATTCTATAGCTTTCTTTCTGTAAGCCTTTTTAATTTCAGCAGCACTTGCCCCTTTATTAACGCCTAATGTTTCGTAATAATCTCTTTTAGCCATTCCCATCCCAACCCTTCCTACTTCGACTGCGCTCAGCACAGGCTCGGGAAGGACTTTTTTAATTAATATTTATTGTTATTTAATTTTTCTATTGTCCTATAACTACTTTTGGAAAACGAATCACTTTTTCTCCTAAAAGGTATCCTTTTTCAACAATGTCGATAATTTTCCCTTTTAAATCATCACTAGGTGCTGGTATTTGAGTAATAGCCTCATGGATGTCTGCATTAAAAGTATCACCTTTTTTAACCTCCATAAGTTTCAACCCTTTTTGTTCCAATGTTTTTATTAATTTCTGATAAATCAATAACACCCCTTTACGTAACTCTTCAGCTTCTTTATCTTCATCAATGTGGGTTAATGCACGCTCAAAATCATCAAGAACTGGTAACAAATTTTTCATTACATCTTCACTAGCCGTTGAAAACAATTCTATACGCTCTTTAGCTGTGCGCCTTTTATAATTTTCAAACTCAGCAAACAATCGTAAAAACTTGTCGTTTTCTTGCTTTAATTTAGCCTCCAATTTTTCCTCCTTCGTTTCTTCTTCAACAACTTGCTCTTCCCCTTCAATAGTTTCTGCTTGAGTCGATTCCACTTGGTCGTTTTCTATATCTTTTTTACTCATGGTAAATTCAATTTTTTCAATCTTAAATTTAGTTGGCAAAAGTACTGCCAATATTATAAAATTGTCATAATGTCATTAAAATAATTTTAATTTTTTTTTTGATGGTGAATGCCTAATTTTGCAACATAAACACTAAAATATTTTAAAATGAAAAAGAATTTTGCAACAATTTTATTTATTACCGCTTTAATTATTTCTATTATGTCATGTAAAGACAAAGCAAAAGAAGCTGTAACTACGGTTGCTGAAGCTGTTGAAGAAACAGTAAATTCTGAAGTTTACGCTGTAAACAACGACGTTTCAACTATTGAATGGAAAGGTTTTAAACCTACAGGATCGCATAACGGCACTATTGCTATTGAGCGTGGTGTATTAGATGTTGCTGATGGAAAGGTTGTTGGTGGCTCTTTTATAATTGATATGAATTCTATTACGGTTACAGATCCTCCAGCAGATAATAAAGGAAACGCTAAACTTACTGGACACTTAAAAAGTGCTGACTTTTTTGATGTTGAAAAACACCCAAGTGCTGGTTTTACTGTTACTGGTTTAGAAGAAGTTGATGGAAAAATGATGCTTTCAGGTAATTTATCACTTAAAGAAGCTAAGAATAATGTTACGTTTCCTGTGACTGTTACTAATGAAAATGGAGCTATTACACTTTCTAGTGAAACATTTACTATTGATAGAAGTAAATGGAATGTACAGTATGGTTCTAAATCTTTCTTTGATAATTTAGGCGATAAATTTATTAATGATGATATTGAATTAAAAATTATGGTTACGGCTGCTAAGTCTTAATCTATAAAAATTTAATTTTTTTAAAGCTACTTTGTAGAAACAGGTTGGTTTTTTTGGCTGAATTGAAACTAGACTTATCAGAAAAATAAGTTAAATAAGTCGTTTAACAATCGATAAAGTTTATTGTAACGGAACTTTATCTTTGTATTAAACGAACTTCCTGAAATCACTCCAATAAATCCTTCAAAGCTGGCTCTAAATAATTATATTTAAAATAAAACCCCATATCCTCTACATTTTTAGAACTCACACGCTGGCTTTCGAATAATAAAATATGCATGTCTCCCAAAACAAGTTTCATAAAAAACTTAGGGATATTTGGCATAAATAAAGGCTTCTGCAAAGCACTAGCAGCGGTTTTTGTTAACTCATTATTAGAAACAGGATTTGGAGCTACACCGTTATAAATGCCACTTAAATTATTTTGTAACACATACAAAAATAGATTTGCTAAATCGTGAATATGAATCCATGATTGCCACTGTTTTCCATTACCAAAAGCAGCTCCTAAACCAAATTTTATAGGTTTTACTAGTTCTGTTAGAGCACCACCTTTATTTGAAAGGACTAAACCAATTCTAATTTTTGAAACGGTAATATTTAATTTTGAAAATTCATCAATAGCTTCTTCCCAAACGGAAACCACTTGCCCTAAAAAAGAGGAACTTGTTTTGTTATGAGTTTGGTCGTAATAATTGGTTAATGAATCTGGATAAATGCCAATAGCACTTGCTGAAACAACTTGTTTTACTGTGTGAGTTAACGCCTTTAAAGTATTTACTAATAAGGCTGTAGTTTCTGTTCGACTCGCCAAAATTTCGTTTTTGTAGCTAGGCGTCCAACGTTTTGAAACTGTGGCTCCTGCTAAATGAATAATTGCATCAACACCTTTAAAGCAATCCGAATCGATTTCCTTTGCTTTCGGATTCCAATAAAAACCTTTATAAATTTCTTCTTGAACAATCTTGGATTTACTTGTAGTTAAGTAGTTTATTTTTATGTCTTTTTCATGACAAAGCTTCACAATTTCCTGACCAATCAATCCAGTTGCACCAGTTATTAAAACTCGCATTTTCTTTTTTTATAAAGTTACAAAATGGTTAAGGTGTTTACTAGGATTTTGTATTAGGTTTAACAGAATGAGGAAAAGTTGGAAGTTTTGAGCAAGGATATAAAAAAAATCAAATCGCGCAAAGGCGCTAAGACGCAAAGCGAAAAAATATTTGAACCTATAAATTAGTCCCCTAAAACAGAATACTGCGACCGAGACTGTATACTGCAAATTTATTTAATGGCTCGTAGCATTTCTCGTTTACCTGGTGGCCCAGGAAGTCTTTCAACAGTAAAACCAACGGCTTGCATAGCTCTACGCGCACTGCCTTTTGCTGAATAAGTAACTAATACCCCGTTAGACTTTAAAGCTTTATACATAATTTTAAATATACTTTCTGTCCATAATTCGGGTTGTACTCTGGCTCCAAAAGCATCAAAATAAATGATATTATATGTTTCTGTGTCTTTGATTTCAGAAAAAAGCTGCTTTCTTTTCATTAAAGTGAAACCTTCACTTATTTGATGTTTCTCTTCCCAAGATACATTATGAAGGGTTTTAAAATGCACCGCTCTATTTTCAGCATTTAGCGTTTTAGTATAATTCAACGCTTTAATTTCATCTTCTGAAACAGGATAGGCTTCAACACCATTATAATCAATATTTAATTTTAATTTTTCGGCTTCTAAAAGCGTAATAAACGCGTTTAAACCCGTGCCGAAACCTATTTCTAAGATAGAAATATTTTGATGAGATTCTTCACTTCGTTCTGAATGACAGAAATGATGCAAGCCATGTTTTATAAATACATGATAGGCTTCTTGTATGGCGCCATGTTTGGAATGGTACTGTTCATCCCATTCTGGTATATGTATGGTTGAAGAACCATCGGCAGTAATGATGATTTCACGTTTCATGTCTTTTATTTTTTATTTTGGATGGTAAGGTAATTAGACATATTAAAATGTTAATTTAGACAAAAGAGCATAGACCGCTTCGCTTTTAGAATAAAGACTTGTTTGTAACTCATTTTAATTTGGACAAAAATAATATTAAAATGTTGCTTTACTAAATTAGAGTTGAAACGTTTTTGATTTTGTTTAATACTTTTTAAATACGCTTATTGTTTGCAGACTGAATTACTGACAACTGATGGCTGACCCGCGTTAGGGATAGTAGTGGAAAGCCCACAGCCCGACGTAGGAGGTGCGAGGACTTGTAACGGATAGCCCGACCCTTGTGGTAACGCCCAAAACTTTTAAAAAACGAATACGCTTATTTTATTGTGCTACTAAAACGCCATCGGCTTCAAATGAAAAAGTTTTTTTTGGCTCAGTAATTTTAGCAATTTCTTCAGTAGATTTTCCCGCATCCTCAGCATAATGACGTTGCTCGTCAACTGATAGTTCTTTTACAAAAGCCATTCCATTTATAATCACCTTTTTTCCTGTAATATCTTTGGGGACAAAAAAACCATAATCTTTAAATTTTACCATAACTTCATTTTCATCATCTAAATTTAATCGCATCCAACAGCCTTTGGTTTGACAAACTTCATTCACCTCTGCTATTATTTTTGAGTTTATACTGTCTCCAACGTTCATAGTTTTAAAATGTGCTGCCATTGAACTTGCATCAATAGCATCATCAGCAATAATTTCTGTGCCAAATGAGGCATATTCTATTTTTTCAATTTTTACTGAATTTTTAACTTCTTCTTGCCTTTTATTTTTGCAAGAATTTAACATTAAAACACAGATAATTAGTAAGGTAATTGACTTCATGCTACAAATATTTCAATTTTAAACGATTTATGTAAATATACCGCTTTTTAAAAACGTTTTTCTTTAAATTTGTCTCATTAAACAACTAGACTTATGAATACTATAATCAATGATATAGAGATTATAAAGGCTAAAAGCTCAAAAATCAACGACGTAGATTTTGACAATTTAAAATTCGGACATGTTTTTTCTGATCACATGTTAGAATGCAATTATAAAGATGGTAAATGGCAAGCTCCAAAAGTGATGCCTTACCAACCGATTGTGTTAGATCCGTCTGCTAAAATTTTTCATTATGGGCAATCTATTTTTGAAGGTATGAAGGCCTATAAAGATGTTGATGAGAAAGTCTGGTTATTTCGTCCGTTAGACAACTTTAAGCGTTTGAATATTTCAGCTAAACGATTGGCTATTCCTGAACTTCCTGAGCATTATTTTATGGAAGGTTTGAAAGCGTTGTTAGAAATTGACAAAGATTGGATTCCTAAAAAAGACGGAAGCACCTTATACATCAGACCGTTTATATTTGCGTCTGGAAATGGGTTTCATGCTTCTCCTGCTGATGCATATAAATTCATTATTTGTACAGCCCCTTCTGGAGCTTATTTTGCTGGTGAAGTAAGGGTTTTAATAGAAGAAAAATATTCTCGTTCGGCAAATGGTGGCGTAGGTTTTGCAAAAGCTGGTGGAAATTATGCTGGACAGTTTTACCCAACGCAATTAGCTATTGAAAAAGGCTATCAACAAGTGATTTGGACAGACGATAATACGCATGAATATATTGAGGAAGCTGGTGCTATGAATATTTTTATTCGTATAAATGATACGTTGATTACAGGGCCAACAAGCGATAGAATTCTTGATGGAATTACCCGTAAAAGTATTATTGAATTAGCTAAATCAGAAAATATCCCTGTTGAAGTTAGAAAAATAACGGTAAGCGAGGTTGTTGAAGCGGCTAAAAATGGATCATTAAAAGAAATGTTTGGTGCTGGAACAGCAGCCGTAATATCTCCTATTGCTGGATTTGGATATAAAGATGCTGATTACGAGTTACCTAAATTTGATGATACATACGCTAGCTACTTAAAAAAGCGCATTACGGATATACAAACTAATAAAGCTGAAGACCCATTTGGTTGGCGTTATGCGGTTAAGTAAAGCCCTTCCCTATCCCTTCCCAAAGGGAAGGTGATACTCAAATGAATAAAAAATGAGAGGTAATTTACCTCTCATTTTGTTTTATGTTAGATTCTGAAACAAGTTTAGAATGGTATCTTAATTTTATTTATCTAAAATAAATTGAATATCAGGTTTGAAATAATTTGGTCCTTTTAGCACCTTACCATCTTCACGATAAATAGGCTGCCCGTCTTCTCCAAGTTTACTCATATTACTACGCTGTATTTCTTCAAACACGTCTTCAATTTTGTGCTGCATACCATGCTCAATAATAGTTCCGCATAAAATGTAAAGCATGTCGCCTAGTGCATCGGCAACTTCAACCAAATCATTATTGTTAGCAGCATCAAGGTATTCTTCGTTTTCTTCTCGCATTAATTTATAACGCAATATATTTTTAGCTAAACCTAAATCTGCTTTAGGAGCTTCTCTGTGTCCTATTTTAAATGCCGTATGGAAAGCTTTTACTGCCTCAATTTTATTTTTCATCGTTAATTTCGTTTTTCATTTCCTAGAAGGAGGAAATCTCATCTTGTTTTCATTAAATTTGCATAAAAGTAACGATATGTTTAGTAAAGGTCAAATCATTTTTGGAATTATATTCTTTATAGTCTTTGCTATTATAATTGCTTACACCTACCGGAAAGATTTCAAACTTCACAAACGTTTTTACGCTGGTAGTGTTTGGGTTTTAATTGCCTTTATTGCTTTTATTTTATTTATTTCTGCTATTAAGTTTTTCTTTAAGTAAAACCCTACTTTCGATTTTTTTAGTCTCATATAAATAAATACCATTTATTGACGCAACCTTTTTTAAAACGCTGCATCTTGTAAATAACTAATCCGTCTGAAAATGAATATTTTATTAATTATAAGTACTCTCATTGTTGTTAATATAATACTATTAGTCTTTAGCGTAAACAAAAAAACTGATCCTTGAATAATTAGTTTGATGACATTTTGATATTTTTTAGATGTATTAATAAGTACAAATATTATGAATATTAAATATCATGGAAATATTTCTAATCCTTTCTTTTCTAATTGCTCTCAATATTCTCCTTTTATTTTTTAGTGTAAACAAAAAAAACAGAACCTTGATTTAATACCAAATCAACTATAAATTGGTATAAGATTCTGCTTTTTTATCTCTTTCTTTAAGTTTTAATTTACTTCTGGCAGGAAGCTATAACGCTTGCTATAATCTAACATCTGACTAGTAAATGTTTCTGGCTGTGTTACTTTTACACTGGTAATTTCTCCTTCTTCATTTTTTTCTGCCACTAAAACAGGATTTACAAAACCACTATAAGGTGCAGATTTAAATTGCTTATTTCTATCTAAAACCTCAGCATGAATTGCTTGATCTACTTTTACGCCATAACCCTCAACTAAAGCTTCAACAGCAGCATAATCACCTTCAGATTTTATACGTTGAGTTTCACGCAATAATTGTCCAAATAAATCATGAAGCTTTTCATAATCATTTATGTTAAAATAGGTTTTACCATTGCGAGTTACTTTTTCAATCACGTTATCTGCTTTTCCTTTTTCAAACGCCCAAGCCGAAACCCATTGTCTGTTTCTCATGTGTGCCTCTTCAACATCATCGCCTAAATTTAAACGTATTAATTGCGTCATTAAGCCATTTCTAATATATCCATCATAAGCGGCCATCCCAATTGATTTCCAATCTTTTACTAATCCTAATTCTTGTAATTTTGGGTTGTATAGATAATAAAGTCCAACTAAATCTGCACGACCTTCTTCTAAAGTAGATTTATAGTTTTTTAGTGTTTCTTTAGTTTCTCCAACTCCAGGATTTAATTGCCCTGATGCATGTCCAATAACTTCGTGTAATGCCGTATGCAATTTGTCTGCTAATTGTCCATGTTTTTCTTCTAACTCAAACTCTTCATCATCGTTTACAAATTCTTTTAAACGTCCAGAACTAGCTGCATTATTATAAGCATTTGTAATATTCCCAAGAGAAACCGACTTACTTCCAACAGCGGCACGTATCCAGTTAGCATTTGGTAAGTTTACACCAATTGGCGTACTTGGTGATGCATCTCCAGCTTCACCTCCTACATTTACAACTTTGTAAGTTACGCCTACAACATTTTTCTTTTTATGGGCGTCCATTAAAGGTGAATTATCTTCAAACCATTGTGCGTTATCCGATACAACTTTCATTTTTTGAGACATATCAAAATCATTAATCTGCACAATAGTTTCGTAAGACCCGCGATACCCTAACGGATCGTTATAAACTTCAATAAAACTATTTATATAATCAATATTCCCCTCAGTTGCTTTGGTCCAAGCTACATTATAATCATCCCAAGTTTGTAAATCGCCTGTTTTATAATAATCAATTAGCAAACCAAGTGCGTTACCCTGAGCGTCGTTTTCAGCAACACCTTTTGCTAATTCTAACCATTTTATAATTTCATCAATAGCTTCACCATATAATCCACCAGATTTATAAACACGTTCTTTTAAAACACCATTTTCTTTAACCAATTGCGAGTTTAAGCCAAACGATAAAGGCCTTTTAGGGTTAGGAGATATTTTTGCTTTATAAAAATGCTCAACATCATCATTGGTAACATTTGGTCCATAAAAGTTCACCGCAGAAAGTGCTACATTGTCAACAGCTTTGGCTTGATTTACTTTCTTAGCATCTTCATCATTAAAAATAACGTTAAACGCATCTCCTTCTAATACGGTATTTGTTTCTGCTAATAATTCTTTTAAATATTCGGAAGAAAACTCTGGTTTTATTTTATCGTTAGAATAATGATGATGAATTCCATTACTAAACCAAATACGTTTTAAATACGTTACAAAGGCACCCCAATTATCTGAAGATTTATCACCTCCATAATTAGTGTAAACATTTTCTAGTGCTTTTCTAATTTTTAGATTGTGCCTGTAATTTTGATCCCACATAATATCTCTTCCAGACAAGCCAGCCTGAGTAAGATAATAAACCAACTTTTGTTCTTTTAAAGTCAATTGTTCCCAACCAGGTATTTGGTATCTCAATACTTTGATATCAGCAAATTGCTCTAAATTATGATTAAATGAAATGGTTTCTTTTGATGCCATATCATCATTATTCTTTTCGGATTTCTCATTACCACATGACACTAGAATTGTGGTAATTAACACTAAATTTAAAATTGATGTAAGTTTCATTGTATAATTTATATTTTAATTATTGAATAAAAAATCGACAAAAAAAGCCTTTAAATTATTGATTTTATTAAAAAACAAACTTTTATCTATTGATAATTTATTTTGAACACAACAAATGTAATAATTTATTAATCGAAAATTAAAAATGATTACCTTTGATTTGTAAAATTTCAAATTAAAAAAATGAAAGCTCTCAAATACATTTTATTCTTATTACTCATCGCTATTATTGGAATAGCTATTTATATTGCTATACAACCTAATAGTTTTGAAGTTAGCAGAACTAGAACGATAAAAGCACCTGCGGCAGTGATTTACGATAATGTTATTGATCTAAAAAATTGGGAAGCGTGGTCGTCTTGGGCAGAAGCAGACCCAGATATGAAAATTATACTTTCAGAACAAACTGAAGGCGTTGATGGATCTTATTCTTGGGAAGATAAAGATGGTATGGGTACGATGAAAACTATTGAATCTGTTCCGAACAAATCTATACTACAACAAATGCAATTTGCAGATTTTCCGCCATCAGATATAACTTGGGACTTTAAACCAAACGAAGATGGCTCAACAGATGCCACATGGACTATTTCTGGTAAAGATTTACCTTTTGGCTTTAAAGCTTTTGCCACTATAATGGGCGGTATGGAAAAGCAAATCGCACCTCATTATGAGCGTAGTTTAGAAAAATTAGATAGCATTGTAGTTGCTAGCATGAAAAAGTACAGTGTAACCGTAAATGGCATTACACAGCACGGTGGAGGCTATTATATTTATAATACAACGTCTTGGGAAATATCTGATTTGGGAAATAAAATGCAAGAAATGATGTCTAAAGTTGGTAAGTATGCCATGAACAATAATATAAAAATGGCTGGTGCACCTTTTACAAGTTACCATAAATGGGACCAAGAGAATAACGCAGTAATGTTTTCTTCCTCTGTGCCAACCACCGAAAAAGTGATTTCTTCAGAACCTGATATTTTAACAGGGCAATTAAAACCATTTAAGGCCGTTAAAACGACTTTAAAAGGTGATTACAGCAATTTAAAAGAAGCTTGGGAAACAGCATCAAAATACATAAAAGATAATAATTTAGAGGAGTTGCATAATTCATCAGCTCTTGAAGTTTATCAAACAGGTCCTATGAGTACATCAAATCCTGCAAATTGGATTACTGAAATATACATTGCTATAAAATAATGAAGCAACTTCTATTGGTTTTTGTTGGCGGTGGTTTTGGTAGTGTTTTACGCTATGCCATCGGAAAATATTTAAACAGTGCTGAAACGGGTATTCCTTACGGTACATTTGCTGCCAATATTTTAGGAAGTTTACTTATTGGTATTATATTAGGTTTAGCAGCTAAAAATGATGCTATTTCTCAAAATCAAACCTTGCTTTTAGCCACTGGTTTTTGTGGTGGTTTTACAACCTTTTCTACGTTTGCTTACGAAAACTATGTGTTTTTAAAATCTGGCGATTTTACAAGTTTTGCGGTTTATACTATAGCAAGTTTTGTAATTGGGTTTTTGGCTGTTTTTGCTGGGTTGTACTTGGTGAAGTAAATTTTTAAATTCCCTTCGACAATCAAAGCCATGTCTATTGAGCCAAACAACATCAATTGGACGAAAAATTAAATATTACGAGGTGTCTAACAATGGCAACATTACCCAAATAATTTATTATGGTTTTATGCCAAACCAATGTGAAAGTATTTATCAAACGACTGGATTTCGCTGGAATAATCCTGTGAATCCTAACCGCTAACCAAACTAGTCAAAAAAACACCTTAACCTTATTTAATGCTTATCAAAAGCCTTCACCCCAGCCTCTACCCTAGTTTTTAAATAATTTTCTCTAGGTACTATTGGACAAGAATATTTTTCATCGTAGGCGCAGTAAGGGTTATAAGCTTTATTGAAATCAATTACCATAGTATCGCCTTCAGGAATTCTAGCGTCAATATAACGTCCGCCTCCATAACTTTCTAGTCCGTTTGTTTCATCTGAAAATGGTAGGAATAAATAATTTTCAAAACCTTCCTTTTCTATTAATTCCTCGTTTTTATAAACATTTAATTGATGAATTTCACCTTTCAATTCAAAAGTTAAAATCCCAAAAACACGCTCCTTAGAAATTCTATCTGTTGTTGTTCTCATATTAAACCATTTAGAGTTTGGTGTTCTTTTTAATTCAGCTTTAACAACATAAATAGAATCAAACTTGAAAAAATCCAAGCCCTCAAACACCTTTCTATCTTTATTTTTTAAAGGCGATCTGGAAGCATCTTTATATTCAGCATTTAATTCTCTTTGAAATTTGGTGTCGCCTTTTAAAGCACGTTTTTCTTGAACACAACTTAATAGTGTTATTAAAAAAATACATAAAACAACTGGATTTCTCATTAGTTTTTTGGATTAAATGAAGGGTTAAAATTCGTTTGATAAGATTGCATTAAATCATTGGAAAAGCTATTAAACGTATCTTCATCTGCAAACGATTTAATTTTATCGGGGTCAAAATTACCTTGTAAATAATAGGCGGTGGTTTCAGTTTTAGTACTATTAAAAATGATAGCTTCGGTTACTATTGCTCCAAATTCTCGTACTGATATAATTCGTGTATGGTCCACTTCATTTTTTCTAAATACGTCCGTAAAACCTCTATTAGTTACTGCACTCATTTCAGCAATAAGATTTTGACGCGTTAAGGCATCTACCTTTTCAAACTTTATATATTTAAAATCTGAAATATTACCAATAGCATGTTTTACTTCTGGCGAAATATTGCTTAAAACCGCTTTCATAAAATTAGGTACTTGAAATGATGTTGCACCCATATCCACTTTGTGTTTATCATAAAAACCTTGAAAACTACTTCCGCAGGAAACCAGCAAAAAACCTAAACTTATTACTAAAACTATTTTCTTCATTTTAAAAAAAATTTCATCTCAAAAATACAACTTAAACTAAATAATTTTTAAAATGATTGAAATTAAATTTGAATTATATTTTCTTTAGATGACATAAAAATATAAGCAAAGTATTAGTTAAGATTCTATTTTCTATAGAAAGTATAAAGGAGATAGAAACGAATTTAATCGATCATTTTGAAGTTTATTTGGTATTTGAATTATTTTATTTAGCTTTGGTGCATCAAAAAAAATAAAAATGCGTAATAGCGTCACTATTTATAGAAAGCAATTCACCTCTTGTTATACAACAAGAAGTTGGGCTCGTTATATATTGTGGTGATGTTAATATAAAATATTACAATATTAAAAGTCCGACTTCACCGTCGGACTTTTTATTTTTAGTGAAACTATCAATTTTAAAGTTTGCGCATTAAATTAATATAGTTGAACTAATTCTGATGCATATCAGAATCTAATAAAATTAAAAATTATGATAAATGAAATGAGATTTCCGCTTTTGCGGATATGAAAAAAACTCAACCAATGAAAACACTATTCAACAATTACTTAAACACTTTTAAAGGACTTTCTAAAGAAGTTTGGTGGCTAGCTTTAATTACACTTATAAATAGAGCAGGTACCATGGTTATTCCTTTCCTATCATTATATCTAACCGAAGACTTGGAGTTTTCGTTGAGTAATGTAGGTACGTTAATGGTGTGTTTCGGGTTGGGATCTGTAGTTGGCTCGTGGCTTGGTGGAAAATTAACAGACACCATAGGTTACTACAAAGTAATGGTTAGGAGTCTTTTAAGTACAGGTATACTATTTATAGGACTACAATTTTTAAATACATTTTATGCTTTATGTTTAGGTATATTTTTGGTGATGCTAGTTGCCGATATGTTTCGTCCAGCGATGTTTGTAGCGTTAAGTGCATATAGCAAACCAGAGAATAAAACACGTAGCGTAACACTTATTAGATTAGCTATAAATTTAGGGTTTTCTGCAGGACCAGCTATTGGCGGAATAATTATTACAACTTTGGGTTATGGTGGTTTGTTTTGGTTAGATGGTATTACATGTATACTTGCTACCATAGTTTTAATTATGGTTTTAAACCCTAAAAAATCTATAGTATTAGATGATATTATATTGGCTAATCCAGATTCGGCTTATAAAGACAAAGCTTTTATCATCTTTTTGGTAGCCATGTTTTTATTTGGTGTTATCTTTTTACAATACTTTTCTACAATGCCAATATATTACAGAGAAGTGCATATTTTAACAGAAATAGAAATAGGATTATTATTAGGTGCCAATGGATTTTTCATTTTCTTGTTAGAAATGCCTCTAATTAAATGGTTGGAAAATAGTAGGTTTTCAAAAACAGACCTCATGCTAATTGGTGCTGTATTAACCGCATCAAGTTTTATTATTTTAAATGTTACAACTTGGTCTGGAATATTAATTATTGGTATGTTTTTAATGACTATTGGAGAAATGATAGCCTTTCCGTTTTCAAATGCATTTGCTTTAGAACGTGCTAAAAAAGGAAATCAAGGTGAATATATGGCATTGTATTCCATTGCATTTTCTATGGCTCACATATTTGGACACAAAGCTGGCATGCAAATGGTTGATAACTGGGGGTTTGATAATACTTGGTACATGATAACAGTTATAGGTGGTTTCTGTGTGCTTTTATTACTTGTTTTAAAAAACCATTTAAGTTTAAGAAAGCAATTAGATTAGAATAATTAAAATACCTTTCATTACAGAAAAAGAATATTAAATTTCTAGGTTATGAATTTAAATCAAATATTTGTATGATGAAAAAATGGGAAAAATTACCAGTTTTTAAAAAGGCAATGGAAATTCAAAAACTAGTAGACCATATAGTTGAAAGTGTTGAAAAAACCGATATTGATTTTGAACACGATATTGAAGCAGAAATGCTTAAAAACAACATAAGTTACATGAGAGAAAACTCATTAATTATTCCAGCAAAAATTGCCGGTGTTGCAGATGAAGACATGCTTTTTGATATTAAAATGGAAAATGCTGCCATTATTAGAAAATCTGCCAGAGAACTTATAACTGATGCTCGTGGTATCCAGATGCATGGCTTTAAGGATGTTGAATACCTGGACTTACTTAGAAATGAAATAGAGGAATTTAGAATTCTTTTTGCTGAATGGGTAAAAACTTTTGATTGTTGGAATTATATTATTGATCGTTGGGGTCTTTTTAACCCGCCAGGTGTGAATTATGATGACATTGATCCAGACGATAATATCCCATTCAATCCTGATGATTTTGAAGAATTTTGAATTATTTTATTGGAATCACCTCTTTCTGTTTTACAACACGAGATAAAACAATTTGTGTTTTTGATTCCCCATAACTAATTAATTGATCGATGAAAGCTTCAAGGTGTTTTTGATTTTTTAAAACTACTTCCATAACAATGTTTTCATCACCTGTAATTCGGTAACAATTAATAACCTCATCATAAGTTTTTACCTTTTCTAAAAAAGGCTTAAGTTTACCCATAAAGGCTCTTAAAGTTATTATAGCCTTTAGTTGATAACCAATTTCGAAAGGTGAAACAATAGTTTTATAACCTTCTATAATACCCAGATCTTCCATCTTTTTAATACGCTCTGAAACTGCAGGTGAACTTATACCAACTTGCCTACCAATTTCTGCATTAGATAGTCTTGCATTTTGCTGTAAACACCTTAAAATCTTACTGTTAATCGAATCTAAACTCATTTAAAGGAAAATTAACTAAAAATAATTAAATATTAAAGCAAATATACGTTTTTACTTTAAAAGCTAAAGTTGAATGTCATTTCTTGTGAGTAATTTTGGTGAAATTGCTTATAGAATTAGATTATGTTACACAATACCCCACCAAATCTATCGGATTTACCGGTTTATCAAAAGGCATTAGAGATTTTTGCCTTATCTCAAAATATATCAACATATTTAATTCACGACTTATCTAATCTAAAATCAGATGGTTCTGAAGATAGCAATATTTATTTTTCTGGAGATATTATTCAGCAATCTGTATCATTAGTTCCTGAAATTATGAATGCTGAATTGGAGCGCTTCTCAGATAGAAAGCATAAACATCTTGACACTCTTAAGCGTCTAACAAATAAGCTCTACAAAAACTCTTATAGGTTAGAACGTTCAAATAGCAATGGAAAAGATTTTTTACCAATTCTAAGAAGTGAATTGAAAAAATTTAAAAAGCTTCAGAGCTCTTGGATGCTTACTTTATAATACTTCTTAAACTAAATTTCAGTTTAGTACATGACAAAAATTTAGAATAGAATAATAAATCGTACATATATAGTATATTACGGCTTTTTCATTACTTAGACCGCAGGTTTTGAAAACCTGTGAGATACTTTGTTATCCTGAAATTGCAAATAGTTTATTTCTCAAAATTAATTTTTGTTATGTACTAAAAAAATTTAATAAACTTCTGCCCGCAACCTTCTATGCATTGATACCAAAGTATGAGGTCACCACTAGTTGATAAATCAAAATAAACTTTAGCAGAACGCGAACTACATGAATTTGGAATTATTTCACCGTCATATTGTGTATCAGAATTATTGTCGCTAGTTTTCATATAAGTTCCAGTAACAGTTTTTCCAACTTCAGATGTCATAAAACATAAATCGCCATTAACTGAAACTGTACCATCATTAAAAAATTCGATAACGCGTTTACTTGAAATAGGCTGAAACGTGCCACTGCCATCTCCAGGGTCAGCAAGCTGTTCAATAAGTTTCCATTTTCCAATTAGACCTGTTTCATCAGTTGGTGTGCTGTCGTTTGATGTACAACTCGATAGTATAACTATTAAAACTAAAAGCAAATACTTTTCCATTCTAATAAGAAGTTTGTTTCTATTATTAGATGACTAAACTTAAAAATGGTTGCGTAGTTAACTAAACAAAGTGTAACTAAAAGTTATTTAAAACACAATTTGACCAAATTAGTTTTAAAAGATCCCGAGTCTGAGCTCGGGATAAGCGATTCACTCTCTTTTTCTGAAAAAGAA
>NZ_CAXBLF010000057.1:0-20537 GCF_963976535.1 uncultured Algibacter sp.
AAAAGAAAAATCCCGTTTCACCAAACTAGTAAAAAGGGAGCTTTTATAATAGATTATTAAAACCTTCTATATTGTTTTTTTAATAATGCTGTTTGCTACTTCTAGCCATTCACTTGCACCACCTTTAACATAACCTGTTTTACCAAGATTATTTAAATTCATTTTTCCATCTGGCATCTTTTCTGGATTCACAAAATATACTGAAGGATAACCTCTTACTTTAAACATAGCCTGTAATTGACGATTCTGTACTTTAAGATTTTCATCCTGAGGTGTTCTTTTTGGAAAGTCTAATTCTACTAAGACCATATCATTAGACCACTTTTCAAAGTCTGAAGTTTTAAAAACCTCATTTTGTAATTTTATACACCATCCGCACCAATCTGAACCAGTAAAAAACAGCATTACTTTTTTATTTTCCTTAACCGCAATTTCTAGCGCTTCATTAACATTGGTATGCCAAGTCAATTTTTCTTGAGCTAAAGCATTAGCCGAAAATAAGGCGGTTAAAAACAAGGTAAATATTATCTTTTTCATCTATATATTTTTAAAAACTAGTCTTTAAACTCAGACTTAAACCCTTTGTAATATTCGTTAAATTTTTCTTGAGTGTCAAGTATCTTGTGATCATCTTTTTTGAACATTTTTAAATAGAGTTCAATTTGTGATGGTGTTTTATAGCCTTTTAACGGGAAAATTAAATTCGCTTTTTCATCTAAAAATACAATAGTTGGAAATACTTGAATCTGAAAATATCGAGACAATTCGTGAGCAGAATTTCTTCTATTTGCTAATGCTGGATCATAAGTAGGGTTAGAAAACTCTTGCCCTTTAAAATTAATCGTTTCATTACCTTCAGCATTAAATTTTACAGCGTAGTAATGTTCATTTACATAATCTGCAACATCTTTATTTTGAAACGTATTTTTATCAAGCATTTTACAAGGCCCACACCAATTGGTATAAGCATCCATCATAATCTTCTTTGGTACTTTCTTTTGGAGATCAACAGCTTCCTCAAGAGACACCCAATTTATTTTTTGCGCTAAGGCATTCAAACTTATAAAAGCCATCGCTAACATTAAAAGTACAGTATTTTTCATAATAAACTAAGTTGCAAAAGTTGTTCCGAACTTACAAAAAACGCGCCTAATTGGGCCCAATTTGACTATTTTTTAACGTTTTTTTTCGATTAACGGACACCGTGCATTAACTTTTTAAGTAGCGGGTTAAGTACAATAGATATTAAACCGGCACCAATTGGTATTAGTGTGAATATTAAAAAAAATGTACCTAAAGAATATTCTTCAGAAATTTTATCAATCATACCTCCCATAGTACCTGCTGCTTTTTGTCCAACAGCAATTGCCAAATACCAAACTCCAAACATAAACCCAATCATTCTTGGAGGCACCAATTTACTCAAATAGGATAAGCCAACTGGTGATAAACATAATTCTCCCATGGTATGAAACAAATACGCCAAAATTAAAAATACTATACTCACCGAAGCTGTCTTAGCGCCTGAAGGTATTTCTGAAGCGCCATAAGACAACACTGCAAAACCAACACCCAACAAAATCAAACCTAAGCCATACTTCATAGCTGCACTAGGATTATATTTACTCTCCCACCATTTAGAAAACAATGGCGCTAACGTAATAATAAAGAAAGAATTCAAAATCCCAAACCAAGTAGCTTCTATTTCGTTTCCTTCATCTGAAAATTTATTTACTAATCTAAAAATTACCAAGTACCAAATACCTGTAAATGCAATTGCAAGGATAATATTTGATAAGCCTATCTTTGAATATGTTTTTTTAAATAATAAGAAAAGCACCCAAGTAATAATGATAAGAGGGACTGTTGTTAATAAAGCATCAACAATTTTAAAAATCATTGCTGAGTCTCCAACAAGCGTCCTGTTAGTATAATCTCTAGCAAACAAAGTCATAGAACCTAATGATTGTTCAAAAAAAGCAAAGAAAAACACAGTGAAAATTCCAAAAATGGAAACCGCAATAATTCTATCTCTAATTATCGGGATATATCTAGATATTCGAGTTACGAGCAATATTAAAAATAAAACCAATGCCGCTAATACAATAATATTAGAACCACTCATTCCTCCAATTTCAAAAGGCGCTAAACTTTTTCCTTCAATTTTTGCTAAAGGGTCATTAAATAAATATAGTAACCCACCAACAGATGATAAAACGATTAATATCTTATCAAACAATGTAAAAGGGTTTAATTTAGCATCTATATTTATTTTTTGTTCTTCTGAAGGACTCTCTTCATTAATATTTTGAGGTAACTCAACTTCATAGACTTTAGATGGTTTTGCTCCAATGGAACCAAACAAACTGCCTGCTAACCAAAATTGAAGCATTCCAAAAAACATAAAAACACCAGCTAAACCAAAACCCCAAGACCATCCATAATTTTCAGCTAAATAGCCACATAGCATCATACCAAAAAAAGCGCCTGCATTAACTCCCATATAGAAAATAGTATAAGCGCCATCTTTTTTAGATTCTTTGCCTTTGTACATTTCAGAAATAATAGAGGTAATATTTGGCTTAAAAAAACCCGTTCCTATAACTAATAAAGTCAATCCTAAATAAAAGGTCGCAGTAGTTTCTATAGCCAATGCTGCATGACCAAGCGTCATTATTAAAGCCCCAATTACAACAGCGATACGATAACCCGTAATTTTATCAGCAACCCATCCTCCAATAATTGGAGTTAAATATAATAATGATGCATAAGTTCCTATTAAAGCCAAAGCATGTTCCCTAGGCCATTCCCAACCTGGGTTATCACTAAAAATAGGAGCAGTTAAAAACAACACCAAAAGTATACGCATTCCATAAAACGAAAAACGTTCCCACATTTCAGTAAAAAACAATACAAACAAACCTGCTGGATGCCCAATAACTTTGTCTTTAAAAAGATTTTCAATGTCTGTGCTCATAAAAAAATAATTTAATGATTATAATGAAGAAAACCCTCATTAAGAGGGTCTTTATATTTTAATTATCTGCTAGCTCGAAGCCTTCAGCTTCATCATGAATTACATGCTCATCATCTTCAGCCCCATGAGTCAGCACTTCCAATTTCTTTCGTAAAAGCATTACTAAGCTTCCAAATAGAATACAAAAAATAGCGATTCCTGTAAAGATTGTGTATTCACCTAGGCTTTCCGAGGCTTCACCAAGTACACCCGCCAATTTATTACCAAAACCTGTCATAGCAAAATAAACACCCATCATTAACGAAGCATATTTTAGAGGGGCTAATTTTGTTATATATGATAAAGCAACAGGGGAAATACATAATTCCCCTACAGTATGAAACAAATAAGCTAAAACCAACCAATACATTGCTGAAGAGCCATTACTTTCATATTGTCCAGCTGCTGCAGTCATAAAAAAGAACCCAGCCCCCATTATCATTAAGCCCAAAATCATTTTAAATAATGATGTTGCTAATTTCCCTTTCAGTTTTCTCCTAGCCCAAAAAGCGGCAACGCTAGTCCCTAAAAAAATAATAAACATAGCATTTAATGACTGAAACCATGAAGCTGGAACTTCATTCCCTATAAAAGGTAAAGAAAAAGATAATATTCTATTTGTTTTTTCGGACGCATAAATATTCATTAATCCACCAGCCTGTTCAAATGCTCCCCAAAACACAATCACTAATAAAAACGATATAAATAATACAACAACTCTATCCTTTTCTATTTTAGTCATAGGCTTTTTCATAGCGGCCTTTTCTTCTTCATTTACAGAAGCTCCTAAAAAATTACCAACATATTTTAAATGCTTCTGACCTAACACATATTGTACTAACCCTAAGGCCATCCCAATACCGGCCAAACCAAACCCGTAATGCCAACCATAAACTTCGCCTACAGTACCAACAATCAAACTTGACAAAAAAGCTCCAACATTAATACCTATATAGAAAATTGTAAAACCTTTATCTCTTCTTATATCTCCTTGTGCATATAAACCCCCAACCATAGTTGAAATATTTGGTTTTAGCATACCAACACCAGCGATAATTAAACCTAAACCTGTGTAAAAGGCCCACATTTGCTCAACGGCCAAAACGCTATGGCCCGCTACTAAAAGCATGCCACCATATAGTACAGATTTCTTTTGTCCAAGAAATTTATCTGCAATCCACCCGCCAGGAATAGACATAACATATACAAGCATCGTGTACCATCCATACAAGGCTAAAGCCTCGCCATTCGTCCATCCCAAACCAGCATTAGTATCTGATGTGCTTTGTACTAAATATAAAACCAGTATTGCACGCATCCCATAATAAGAAAATCGCTCCCACATCTCTGTAAAGAACAGAACATACAACCCTACTGGATGTCCGAATAACTCTTTTTGTTTCATTGTAGCTGAATTTGCCATATATATATATAATTTTGGTTAGTATTTTATCCTTTAATTTTAACTTGATTCACTTTTGTTTCTTCTTTGTTTTGAATTTTATCACCCAGTTTTTCATGAATAAAGCTTGTCATTTTTTTATATAAATGAAGACTTGTATTACCTCCATAAATACGATGATTTTTATCAGGATACACCGCCCAATCAAACTGTTTATCTGCTTGAATTAAAGCTTCTGCTAAACGCATGGTGTTTTGTAAATGTACGTTATCATCACTAGAACCATGAACTAAAAGAAAATCTCCTTTTAATTTATCGACATGATTTAGCGGGGAGTTTTCATCATAGCCACTAGGATTTTCTTGAGGCGTACCTAAAAAACGTTCTGTATAGATAGAGTCATAAAAACGCCAGCTACTTACAGGCGCTACGGCAATTGCCATATTAAACACCTCATTGCCCTTAAATAAACAGTTACTACTCATAAAACCACCAAAACTCCAACCCCAAATACCTATTCTACTAGCATCAATATAAGATAACGCACCTAATTGTTTTGCAGCAGTTATTTGATCTTCAACTTCGTATTTTCCCAATTCATTTTGAGTAACCTTTTTAAAATCTGCGCCTTTAAAACCTGTTCCTCTTCCATCAACACAAACAACTATATAGCCTTCTTGCGCTAAATGTTGATACCAGTAATCGTTAGAATTATTCCATTGATTAACAACTTTCTGTGAACCTGGACCAGAATACTGATACATAAGTAATGGGTATGCTTTAGAGGCATCAAAGTTTGCAGGTTTAATCATCCACATATTTAAATCACTACCATTAACAAGAATAGTACTGAACTCTTTTTTAGATGTTTTATAACCTGAAAGTGTTTGAGCCAGCTTATCATTATCCTTAATACTTTTAATCAAATTTCCTGATTCGGAACTATTCAAAGTATACTCAGGTGGTGTTGTAGCACTTGAAAACGTATTTATAAAAAATGAAAAATCGGCACTAAAGGAAGCATTATTGGTGCCTTCGCTTTTGGTAAGCCGTTTTTTGTTTCGTCCGTTAAGTTTTATAGAATAAACATCTCTATTTATCGAACCATTTTCAACAGATTGATAGAAAATAGTATTGTCTTTTTCATTGTAACCATAGTAATCAGTGACTTCCCAATTTCCTTTTGTTACCTGATTGATTAAATTGCCTTTTTTATCATAATGATAAATATGATTGTAACCATCTTTCTCACTTGTCCAGATAAAACTATTATCTTTTAGGAATGTTAGATAATCTGTTACATTAACATAAGCTTTATCTCTTTCTGCTAACACCATATTTGAAGTGTTTGTTATAGCATTTATCATCCATAAATCTAATTCGTTTTGATGCCTGTTCATATATTGCGCACTTAAAACATCTGGATTATTTGTCCATTTAATTCTAGGCATATAAAAGTCTTCATACTCTTTATCTACCTTAACTTTATTCGTCTCTTTTGTATTTAAATCAAAGATATGAAGTGATACTTCTGAATTTGCTTCACCTGCCTTCGGGTATTTAAAAACCCGTTGCGTTTGATAAAGTGCTGTACCGTAAATGTCCATTGAAAATTCAGGCACATTGGTTTCATCAAATCTAATAAAAGCAATCTTGTTGCTATCTGCATTCCAATCAAAGGCACGAACAAAAGCAAATTCTTCCTCGTAAACCCAATCGGTAATTCCATTAATTATTTTATTTTTTTCACCATCAGAAGTCACTTGAATGATTGCACCAGAATTCAAATCTTTTACATAAAGATTATTATCTTCCACAAAGGCAACTCTTTTTCCGTCAGGAGAAAAAGTAGGTTCTTGAATTTTTTCTTCAGAAATTAAATCTAAAGAACCATCCTTAACATTGTAAACGTAATAGTTCCCTAATACTGAACGCCTATATATTTCCTCTTCTTTAGTTGCCAAAATTATCTTTTGTTCATCTTTACTAAACGTATAATCAGTAAAATAAGGGATATCTTCAAGGTTTTCAGAACTCACTAAAGTTTCAACCTTTTTTAAGGTTTTATAATCATAAATATCTATAAAAGTGCTTCTTGTTTTTCTATCAAAATTTAAAACAGAATATTGCTGACCATTAGCCATAGAGTGCAATACATCCATAAGTTCTGTTCTAAACGTGCCATCTTTCCAAATATCTTCAAGTGTAATTTCTTTAGTTTGTGCCGATAAAATTATTGTTGTAAAAAGGCAAACGTAAAGGGGGAATTTAATGTGTTGCATGTGTTTATTTAAACTGTTCTTAAAAAGTCCAATTAGTCTCTAAAAATTATATTTCGTTATAAAAATTAGTCAATTATGGGCGTTTAGTCAAAAAAACTATTTATTTCATAATATGATGTCAAGTTTACTAAAAATTATGCAAAAAACCTCTATTATTAACATTTATACCAAAAGAACATCAAAATAACTGATTAAATTCGTTTCTATTTCCTTTAAATTTCAAAATAAAATAAAACCGTAACTAAGGCTATGCTTATATTTTCTATTTTATCTAAAGAAAATATAATTCTAATTTATTATCCATCATTTTGATGTTCTTTTGGTATTAAATGATTCGGTTTAAAGTAAGCTATTCAATATTCGTACCAAGAGTAGTATCTTTGCACTGCTAATTTGTATACTATGAGTAAATCTATCGCTGGTTTTTCTAAATTATCTAAATCAAAAAAAATTGATTGGATTGTTGATACTTATTTTTTAAATGCAGAAAATGCTAAAGGTATTTTAAAACAATATTGGAACAATAACGATAAGTTACAACAACTTCATGATGAGTTTATTGAAAACACGATAACCAATTATTATTTACCGCTTGGTGTCGCTCCTAATTTTTTAATAAATGATAGGCTATATACCATTCCTATGGCTATCGAGGAAAGCTCGGTTGTTGCTGCTGCGAGTAAAGCAGCTAAGTTTTGGTTGGAAAGAGGTGGCTTTAAAACCAAAGTAATTTCTACTACCAAGATTGGACAAGTTCATTTTATTTACAAAGGCGATTTTAAAAAATTAAAGCAGTTTTTTAGTCAAGTAAAGCCTAAACTTATTGAAGATACTGAAGCGATCACAAAGAATATGAGAAAGCGTGGTGGTGGTATTCTTGATATTGAATTACGTGATAAAACATCAGATATAGATAGCTATTATCAATTACATACCGCTTTTGAAACTTTAGACGCTATGGGCGCTAATTTTATAAATTCATGCTTAGAACAATTTGCGAAAACCTTTAAAAACGAGGCTTTATTATTTGAATTATTTTCTGAAAGAGAAAAGGAAATTGATATCGTTATGAGTATTCTTTCTAATTATGTGCCAGATTGTTTGGTTCGTGCGGAAGTGAGTTGCCATGTTGAAGATTTAAGTGAAGATAATACGATTTCAGGCAAAGCTTTAGCTAATAAATTTATACAAGCAGTAAATATTGCTGAAGTTGAACCATACAGAGCAGTCACGCATAACAAAGGTATTATGAATGGCATTGACGCTGTTGTTTTAGCCACAGGAAATGATTTTAGAGCTGTTGAAGCTGGAGTTCACGCTTATGCTTCAAGACACGGAAGCTATAGCAGTTTAACGCATGCCAAAGTTAAAGATGGTGTGTTTACCTTTTGGATGGAAATTCCTCTAGCCTTAGGAACCGTAGGCGGACTTACAGGGCTGCATCCTTTAGTCAAATTAGCTTTGGAATTATTACACAATCCATCAGCTAAAGAGCTTATGCAAATTGTTGCTGTAGCAGGATTAGCTCAAAATTTCGCTGCATTACGTTCACTGACTACAACAGGAATTCAACAAGGACACATGAAAATGCACTTGATGAACATATTAAATCAGATGGAAGCGAATGATGCCGAAAAGCAAACTTTAACTGAACATTTTAAAACTAACACAGTAACACATAGCGCGGTAACCAAAGCATTAAACAAACTAAGAGTTTAAAGTGAAAAATAAAAAAATTTACAGTCATGGAAAACTTCTTCTTTCTGGAGAATACGTAGTACTTGATGGTGCTATATCTCTGGCTATTCCAACTAAATATGGACAATCTTTAGAAGTAAAACCCATTAACGAGAGAAAACTTATTTGGCAAAGTCTAGATGATAAAGGCAATGAGTGGTTTGAACACACATATAAATTTGAAGAAATTTGTTATCCTTTTATCTATGAGTCACAAATTGAAACCTACACTAATGCTGTTTCAAAAACACTTCTTAAAATACTTTTTAATGCCATAAGGATGAAACCAAGTTTTTTTAGTGAGTATCTAGATGATTATGATGATAATGGGCAGAAAATAGACGGCAAGGGTTTTAGAATAACTACAAAATTAGAGTTTCCAAAAAATTGGGGATTAGGTACGTCATCTACGCTCATAAACAATATCGCGCAATGGACAAATGTTGATGCTTTCAATCTTTTAGAAAAAACTTTTGGGGGCAGCGGTTATGATATTGCTTGCGCTAAAAACAACAAAGCTATTACCTATCAACTTAATTCTAATTATAATGAGATCCTGAATCAAGTTCAGGATGACAAAATGATAATTAATGAGGTTAATTTTGATCCTTCATTCAAAGAACACCTTTATTTTGTGCATTTAAATAAAAAACAAAATAGTCGTGATGGTATAAAACATTATCATAAGAATAAAGAAAACACTCAATCTGCTATTGCGTCTATCAATACTATTACTTTAGAAATGATTACTTCAAAAACATTAGAACACTTTCAAAGTTTAATGGTTAAACATGAAACTATCATCTCTAAAATAACCAAACAACCACCTGTTAAAAGCATCCTATTTAACGATTTTGAAGGTGCTATAAAAAGCCTTGGTGCGTGGGGAGGCGATTTTATAATGGTTGCTTCAAAACATAATCCAAGTCTATATTTTAAAGATAGAGGTTATGAAACTGTAATTCCATACTCAAAGATGGCACTATAATACCATTTCTACATTGAAATGACCGCAACTATCACTCAAAATAATCCATATAATTTGTTGCTATTTCGCTCATATTTCAATTTAAAACAAAACCAGAACTAAGCCTATGCCTGAATTTTCTATCTCATCTGAACATATTATAATTCAAATTATTTTTAGCTCATTATAAATAATAATTAGTATAGTTTCCCTGAGTACATGACAAAAATTGATAATATATCGGATGTCAATCTGAGCGCAGTCGAAGACATTGGAAATATCGTATTCAAAAGCATTTCGACTGCGCTCAATGTGACACTTTTATATTTTTGTCATGTACTAAAATAGATTCCAATAAAAAAGCCTCGATGAACGAGGCTTTTTTATTATATGTTTTTCAATTTTTATTGCACTTGAGTTGAAGCTCTATTATCTTCAATATCAGCAGCTTCTTTTAAAGCATTATACAATTTCGAATTAACCGCACTTGCTTTTTCCTGTTCAACTCTATTAGCAGCAGCTTGATAGCTATCTAACTCAACCGCTGGCGTAACTTTAGTAACTTGTACCATATAAACGCCATTAGTACCCTCTATCAATTTTGATGTTTCACCTTCATTTAAGCCAAAAGCGGCACCAGTAAGAATTGGCTCTCTACCTGCTCCTGAAATAGTTGGATTTTTCATATTAATACCTGTAGCAGTTCTAACATTAGTTTTCTCAGCAGCAGCAAAATCTTCTAAAGTAGTTGCAGAAGCTCTATCCATAATAATTTTAGCTTTCTTTTCTTTTCTGATAATAGGTAACACTTTAGCAGTTGCATCATCAGCAGACATTAATCCTGCTTTATGTTTTGCTACTAATTGCGCAATTACATATCCATTAGGAATATTAAAACGTTTAATATCACCAACTTCAACATCTTCTTCAAAAGTCCAACGTACAATTGGTCTTTGGTTTCCAACACCAGGAATATTTTCATCTAAAACCTTTATACCATTAACAGGTCTTAATGTGTATTTGTTATCTGTTGCAAGTACGCCAAAATCTCCTTTTCCAGCATTAATTTCAAAATTTGAAGCCTCTCTAAACACTTTATCTGTAGTTGTTTCAGATGGCTCAATTTTTCTAGAAATAGTTCCTACTTGAACCGCTTTTGTTTTATTCTTCTGTCCTTCAACTTCTATAATATGGAATCCAAATACTGTTTTAACAACATCTAAATCACCTGTTTTTCCTTCAAATTCAAAATCATTAAATTCTGGAACCATTGTGTTGTATGGGTGCCAATCGTAACGTCCTTCTTTAGCAACACTTCCTTGATCAGACGAAAACTCCTTAACAAATTCTGGAAATTTTGAACGATCCCTTTTTAGTATAGTTAATAAACTATCTGCAGTTACCTTGGCTTCAGCTTCAGTTTGCACTACATCTGGTCCAGCACTTTGAGCACCTTTAAAAGGAATTAAAATGTGTCTTACTTTAGCAGAATCTGGTATTTGTTTAACAGCTATTACTTTAGTTACTTTAAAAGATCCATCGTGCTTGTAAGGACCATAAACTTCACCTTCATTTAAATTATAAATAGCATCAGCAGCTTCTGTTGGTAAACTTGATTTAAAAACAAAACGCTCATCAAATTTTATATCTGAAGCCGTTACTGAGTTTATATACGCTTCATTATTTTTTACTTTAGAAAAAGCAACAATAGTATCTTTTCTGCCTCTTTCATCAACAAACCTACCGTTAATATAAGTTTCTAATTCAGCTTTTATTGCATTTTCATCTTCTACAGAAGCAACTTCTTTAAATTCAACAAAACGAATATCTCTTGAAGCATCGACTTTATATTGATTCTTATTTTTGTTGATGTAACTTGTAATATCTGATTTCGATACGGCTACGATACTATCTGGAATTAAAGAATAGGCTACTTGTACATATTTAATATCTACTTTATTGCCTTCTAATTCATGATCCAATTTACCTTCTGCAAGCGTACCTGTTAAACCAGCCTTAACCATATTGAAATAGTTTTGGTTTAAAGCATTTGAAGCCACTTGATTTTCATAATTAACCCAACTAGCAAAACCTTCTGGTGATGTTTCTTTTAAGTTAGCTATATATTCGTTCATTTTATTTTCATCAAATATACCCGCCTCATTTAAAAAGTTTTGGTTAGTAGCTAATGACGTTTTAAGCAAATCTCTCATTTGATCTTTCTCAACAGAAATTTCAAGTTCATCAAACTGAGTTTCCATAACAGCTTGTCTAACTTCTTGTTCCCAAACTCTATTCATGACTTGCGTATTGGTAGCACTTGGTCCCATTTGCCTTTGTAGTTGTTCTACTTTTTGCATGAAGTACTCACGAGTAATATCTTTTCCATTTATGGTTGCAACAATGTTTTGCGACTTAGAAGTCAATGCATCACTGTTTTTAAACAAATCTGCTAATACAAAAGAGAATAGCGCTAATGCTATAATTAATATTAAGAATAGTGAACGTTGTCTTATCTTATTTAAAACTGCCATCTGTAAATTAAATTTTTAAAATCCGTTGTTGGAATTGCTTGTTTAGTTAAGTGTCAATTGCAATAAACTGACAAAAATATCGTGCGCGAAAATACCATTTTCTATTCAATAATAAAAGGGTTATTTGCGATTTGTTACTCATAAAAATTATCTCGCAAAGTCGCTAAGATGCAAAGCTCTATTAGTTATCAATTAAAAAACAATTTACTGCTTACTGAATACTGCCAACTGACTACTAAATTAGTCTTCATCTAACACTTTAATTTCTACCATATCAATTTTTGTATTTGATACTTCTAAAATTGTAAATTGAAAGGCATCTATTTTTACGATATCGTTTTGCGCAGGAATCTCCTCGGTATGGTTAACAATAAGACCACCAAGGGTTTCATAATTTTCACTGTCAGGAAGATTAATTTTGTAGGTTTCATTAATATAATCAACTTCCAAACGTGCTGAGAACTTATATGTATCTTTCTCTAATGTTTCCTCAATTAAATCTACTGAATCATGCTCATCTTCAATCTCGCCAAACAACTCTTCAACAATATCTTCTACGGTCATAATGCCTGAAGTTCCTCCATATTCATCCAACACTACCGCTATACTTCTGCGTTTTTTCGTAAGTACACTTAATACATCTTTAATAAGTACTGTTTCTGGAACATACTCAACTTGTGTTAACATGGATTTAATAGTTTTTCTCTTTTTAAACAACTCAAAAGAGTGCACATAACCTAAAATATCATCAACAGTATCTTTATATACTAAAATTTTAGTTCTACCAGTTTCAGTAAACAAGGCGTTTAGTGATTTTACTGAATCTGAAATTTCAACAGCAATAATTTCGGTTCGAGGAATCATTACTTCACGTGCTTTTACTTCAGAAAATTCTAAAGCATTTTGAAAAATTTGTATTTCACTATCTACATCATCCTGGGCCTCTACCGACTCCATTTGCTCACTTATATAATTACCAAGTTCAACTTTAGTAAATGCTAACTGAATTTGATCGCCTTCAGTTTTAAAGAACACCTTCAGTACAAAGTCGGAAATCCAGATTACAAAATCTGAAATAAACGTAAACAACACATAAAACACATAAGCAGGAATTGCCAATGCTTTAATTAAAGTATTAGAATATATCTGAAAAAATACTTTTGGTAAAAACTCTGCGGTTATTAATATTACAAATGTTGATATTATAGTTTGAGATAACAAACTTAAATCTGTTAACAAATAATCTAGAAAAGGGTAAGACGTTGGCACCATGGATTGAAACCAATTAACCAACAAATCGCCCATAAAAAATCCATAAATAACTAATGCTATATTATTACCAATAAGCATTGTAGTTATAAATTTTGAAGGTTTTGCAGTAAGCTTAGTTAAAGCTTTTGCAAGAATACCCTCTTGTTTTTTTTCAATTTCAATATGGATTTTATTAGAAGACACATAAGCAATCTCCATCCCAGAGAAGAAAGCTGATAGTATTAATGATACAATTATAATGATAACATAAATGCTCATTTATTTTGAATTGTCTCTGTTGTCAAATTTTTTACTAAACCTTTTTCTAAAGAAAAATATAAAAATAGCTAGTGCTGCTAATAATATTGAAGGGTAGTAAATATCACCATTACTCATATACTTTGAGATGGCATCATATATAAATAATACTGCAAAAACGATATAAGCGTATTGGAAAATTTTAGAATATTTCATCATTATATATTTAAACGGTAAAGATACTTAAAATTGAGAAAGGTCATTCTAATTTAGATTCCCATTTTTATGGGAATGACCATTTCAACAGAAACCTTTTAGTTTTACTCCAAGGAAATCATTCTTAATTAATCTTCTAGAGTAATAATGCCTGTAACTTCAAGTACTTCGGCATTTGTGAATTTAGAATTTGAATCAAAACCATTACCATTTATAAGGTCTTGGTCGGTTTTAAAACTTACTGGCTCATTAGTATATAACCATTCTTTTTTCTGATCGTAGAATAATTGATCCGTTTTTAAAACTCTATTGTCATGAGTGGTGATTACAACATTATCCTGCATATCAATCAAATCCGTATTATTGTAAACAAAAGCGTTGTCTGCTACTACGGTACTTTTTTTATTATCCTTATCATAGACATACAGCGTAACACCATCTGTAAACTGATGAAAAGGAAAATCTCTGTTAGAATAATCTAACATTTTCGTACTAATCAAATTAGCAGAAACTCTTCCTGAATCGGTATATTTTACGTTAATATTATAATCAATTCCAATAGGTTCATTTTCAGAAATACCTATTTTTTGTACTTGCTTAAAACTATCGTTACATGAAAAAAACATAGTCACAATAAATATTGTGACTATGTTTAATATATGGTATGTAACTTTTTTGTTCATTAAATACTTGGTACTGTTACAGAAGCTCCAATCCAACAACTAATTTTAATGGTTTGACCAGCTCTACCTGAGCTAAAAATCTCAGATTTCTGTGGTGCTTTTGCATTGTAATTTGCAACAGATTTTGCAGCGTTTTTCTTTTGTGTAGGGTCAACACGAGCTGCTTTTCTAGCCTCGGCTGCTGCTAACCAATATACGGCTCTTTTATCAAAATTACTTTCTCCACAATTATTAGCACTAGCGGCGTACATGCCTGCAATTGATAAATATGGACGACCATTAGAAGGGTTTAACTTTAAAGCCTCTCTAAAGAAACCTCTTGCTTGACCATAACTCCCTCTAGCTTTTAATTTTAAACCTATTCGGTTATTAAGCTTGGATTTTTTAAAGTTATCCGTTTCTAGTGAAATAGCTTGTTTATAAAACGATATAGCCTCACTAGATTTGCCTTCTTTATCTTTTAATATCCCTAAATAATAGGCTGAATTAGCAGAAGGACTTAATTCATGGTATGCATTTACTAACTTAAAGAATAATGGATCATCAGTACAATCTTTTTCAGACATTTTCCCTGCTGCTCTTTGTAACCAAAGGGCATTGTTTTTATTCTCTTCAAAATCTTTTTGGTACAAAGGAATTAGGTTTTCACAATTTGCTCTATCACCTAATTTCTGGTCAATACTTCCAGAAATCTGATCGTAAGCTTTTAAATAACTTTCGTAATAACTCTTATATTTCCCTTCTTTCTTAGTTAAAGTTGTACCAGCATCTTCTTTCTCAATAATTTTATTAAGCTTTTCAGAGTAGTTCTTTACTTCATCTTCTACTTTCTCAACAATATCATCATATTTATTAAATAAATCTGCTGCAGGTTTTTTGCCAGCATCGTACAAATCAACCATTAAAGAAAAATAAGTATATAAACTTTTAGGGTTAGTAAACGTATCTTTATCTAATTTATAAGCAGCATCAAATTGCTCAAATAATTCGTTATTAACTTTACCTAGTTCTTCTCTATGGTCATACATTAATTGACAAGCTTGAGCAGCATATTCTCCCTTAGGAGTTTTACTTGCAAAATGCTCTCCTCTTTCTTCCCATAGTTTTAAAAGATCGTTAATGAAAGCTACTTTATCAGCACCAGTTGCATTGTCTATTTTATGTTCTAAAATCTTTTCACCATCTACATAAATAGCGTTGTTAAACTTAGGACACTTGCTTCTTACAGCCATCCAAGGCTCGTAAGCTGCATCATAGTTTTTTGCTTTAGTATATTCATGGAATATGGAAAGCTTAGTCATACACTCTTCATCCTGTTGTGCAAAACCAAAGTTTAACCCAATAAATAAAATAGCTAATAATAATGTAATTTTTGTTTTCATGATAATAATTTTGTTCTGTTAGTCATACTTTCTTTTATTAAACCATCTATCGTTCAAAGATAAACTTAATTGGAAATTAATAAAATTCTCTTGTATTAAATTGTTGTTTTTAGTTCCTCGTTTACCTATTTCGAAGCCTAAATTAGCATTAGACAGTAATCTTGCATCTCCAACTGGTATACCTACTCCAAAAGATATGCCAAACTCTTTAATTGATTGGTTATTTATATTTAACCCCGTATTTTCAGCTCTAACACCCGCTCTATAAACCATTCGTTTCCAGTATCTTGAAAAAGAATTGTATTGAGGAATATAAAAACCGCCTAAAGAAAAAGAATAAGCATCTTCATAAGATGTATCATTACTAAATAATTCGTTTGAAAAGTTACTGGTCTTTAAAAAAGTAGTTTCAGCACCAACAAACCATTTTCTTGGTTCACCAATACCAGCACCAATTGAAAACTTAGAAGGCAATACTAAATCTGTTTCTTGTAAACCAATAGCTCCTAAATCTGTTTCGATAGTGTTCCTTTCAAATTCTTGACCAGTAGAATTTATTGTGATCGTAGAAATTGATCTTTCATTTTTTGAAGTCAAAACACTTTCAGGGTTATATGCTAAACTAGAAACTAACTCCAATTTTTTACTTATCATAGTTTTATATGATAAACCAAAATTTAAGTTTAAACCACTTAAGTCTGATCTATTGTTTTCACGAGATTGATATTGAGTAGGTAGGCCATCAGAATATTGA
Source organism: uncultured Algibacter sp. (assembly GCF_963976535.1). NCBI lineage: Bacteria > Pseudomonadati > Bacteroidota > Flavobacteriia > Flavobacteriales > Flavobacteriaceae > Algibacter > uncultured Algibacter sp. The sequence continues at coordinate 16,483 of NZ_CAXBLF010000057.1, forward strand.
TAAGCAACAATACTATTTTGAACATTACCAAAATTATATTGAAAATCTACTCCAACAGATAGTCCTTTAGCTAATTGATAACCAAAACCAAGAAAAGCTTTATTAAGCCCTCCTTCTCCTTCAAACCTATTATCAATACTACCACCAGAATTTAAAGATTCTAATTTATAACCTACCGAAGTAAATGGCAACAAACCAAAACCAAAACCAAACTTACCCAAAGGAATGTTTATGGCTAAATAATCAAAAGATGTTGACGACGCTTTATCACTACTTTTATTGCTTTTTAAATCAGTACTGGTATAGCTACCTCCAACAGCAAATTTAACAGGTCTACTTTCACCCCCCCAACTTGCAAGATTCTCTCCAGCATAAGAAGCAGGATTTCGCAAATTAACATGAATGCTATCGTTGTATATACTCAAACCCCCCATACTTCTATTCTCTACAGTACCTTTAAATTTTAGACTTCCAATACCATAAAAAGAATAAGGAGACGTTGTTCCTTGTTGTCCATAACCGTGAATTGCAATTACAGCAATAAAAACTAATACAAGTTTTTTTATCATTCGTTTGAGTTAAATTGTAAAATAAAGTTTAATCCCTCTAAAAGAAAATTAGGATTGGCAAATATGCTACTTTTTAATTGTTTAGACAAGAATTTAGCATCACCTCCTGTTAAAATTACTGTTAAATCTGAATATTTAAGTTTATACGATTCTATAACACCATCAATTTCGTGTAAAATGCCATAAATCACACCAGAATGTATAGATTCTTCAGTAGATGCTCCAGTAATATTCTTGGGTATTTCTGACTCTAATAACGGTAAATTTGCAGTTAAATTATTTAACGATTTATAACGCACACGAATTCCTGGTGAAATAGCACCTCCCAAATATTCGTTATCTCTATTTATAAAATCATAAGTTACGCAAGTTCCAGCATCAATAATAAGTACATTCTTATCAGAAAATCGCCTAACAGAAGCACTAACCAGCGCCAATCTATCAACCCCTAAGGTTTTTGGTGTTTTATAAAGATTATCAAAAGGTAACTTAGTATTAAAATCTAACTCTAATAAATCTAAATATTCTGAAATAGCACTTATATCCTTCTTTTTAAGTTTTCCAACAGAAGAAATAATAGCGCTTTCAATTGAAGTATATTTTTTATTCAAAACTTTTACTTCACTTAAAACACTATCAAGTTTAACTGTAACCTTATGCTTAATAAGTCCATCCTTAAAAACAGCAAGCTTTACAAAAGAATTACCAACATCAATAATTAAATTCATATATTTAAAAAGTATAAATTTACAAAATGACTTACAATAACTATTCCTAGTTTAGCTATTATATTAATTAGAAATAAGTTATCTCTTTACATTTAAAATATAAAACAATTAATATAATTTTTTGCGTTTTTCTCTTGGGGAATAACAAAAATGAATATATATTTGCAACCGCTTTGGCGAGGTACCTTAGCTCAGTTGGTAGAGCAAAGGACTGAAAATCCTTGTGTCCCTGGTTCGATTCCTGGAGGTACCACAAAAAAATCCCGAAACTTAGGTTTACGGGATTTTTTGTTTTTAGTTATGTTATTAAAATTCACTTTCAGGTATAAACATAATTGATATATCTTTAGTAACTTTCTTAAAAATTTTGAAAATTCAAGTTATTTGATTCTTTTGAACATTATTAAATTAACTAATCCATTAATCTTATTATTTATGAAAATCACTTCCAACTATAATTTTTTAACCTCTATTATTCTATCATGTTTGTTTTTAGTTCAGTTATCATTACATGGTCAACATAACAACCAAACCTCAAATACTAATAATTTAGCACAAAACTCAATGACTAGTGATACTGAATCTAAAATTGAAGCCATTATTAAAACATTAACATTAGAAGAAAAAGTAGCCATGTGCCATGCACAATCAAAATTTAGCACTAAGGGTGTTGAACGATTAGGCATACCCGAAATATGGATGGCTGATGGCCCTCATGGGGTAAGAGCAGAAATAAACTGGGACGATTGGGCATATGCTGGATGGACAAACGACTCTATTACCGCATTCCCTGCTCTAACCTGTCTCGCCGCTTCTTTTAACCCAGAACTATCTAGCCAATATGGCTTCAGTTTAGGAGAAGAAGCTAGATATAGAAAAAAAGATGTGCTATTAGGTCCTGGAGTTAATATCTATAGAACACCTTTAAACGGGCGTAATTTTGAATATATGGGTGAAGACCCTTTTCTGGCATCTACAATGGTTGTACCCTATATTAAAGGTGTACAAAAAAATGGAGTAGCAGCATGTGTTAAACACTATGCACTCAATAACCAGGAACACTGGAGAGATAAAATAAATGTAGAAATAAGTGACAGAGCTATGCATGAAATTTATTTACCAGCGTTTAAAGCATCAGTTCAAGAAGGTGGTGTTTGGGCTATAATGGGCGCTTATAATAAAGTTAAAGGTCAATACGCATGTCATAATGAGATACTTAATAACATACTAAAAAAAGACTGGAATTTCGATGGTGTCGTTATTAGCGATTGGAGTGGCGCCCATACTACTGAAGAATCTGCGTTATATGGTTTAGATTTGGAAATGGGCACAGGTACTGATGGGTTAGGAACTACTACTGATGATTTTTATTCCCAATACCATTTGGCAACGCCTTTTTTAGAGGGTCTTAGAAATGGTGACTTTCCAGTATCTATAGTTGATGACAAAGTTAGAAGAATTTTACGATTGATGTTTAGAACCAATATGAGCGCTAATCGTCCTCTTGGTAACGCAAATACAAAAGCACATCAAGACGTTGCTAGACACGTAGCAACTGATGGTATTGTATTATTGAAAAATAAAGAAAATTTCTTTCCTATTAAAGATGACAAGAATTTAACCATAGCCGTTATTGGAGAAAACGCAACACGATCTATGACAGCCGGTGGAGGTTCTTCTGAATTAAAACCCAAATTTGAAATATCACCTTTAGAAGGGATTAAAGCACGTTATAAAAACGCTACTATTTTACATGCTTTGGGCTACCAAACTGGGCCTTCACTGTATAGTCAAATTATCCCTCCCACTCTGGATTTAGATTCTCTTAAAACAGAAGCCATTAAAACTGCAAAAAACGCTGATGTTGTGTTATTTGTTGGAGGTTTAAATAAAAGTCATTTACAAGATTGTGAGGGCGATGACAGATTACAATTTGGACTCCCATTTGGGCAAGAAGATTTATTAAATGATATCTATGAAGTCAATAAAAACATTGGTTTTATATTGGTTAGTGGTAATGCTGTTGAAATGCCTTGGCTTGATAAAGTGAATGCACTAATTGAAACTTGGTATCTTGGAAGTATGTCTGGGCATGCTATCGCCGATGTTATAAGTGGAGATGTTAACCCTTCTGGGAAACTACCTTTTTCATTTCCAGTGAAATTAGAAGACAATGCCGCGCATGCTTTCGGAGCATCATCTTATCCTGGTGAGAATATGACACAATATTATAAAGAAGATATTTTAGTTGGTTACAGATGGCATGATACTAAAAAAATAAAACCACTTTATGCTTTTGGTTATGGTCTTTCGTATACCTCTTTTACAATGTCCGATATAAAAACGGATAAGAAAACCTATGCTCCAGAGGATTCTATTACGATATCTTGTACAGTAAATAACACGGGGCTTGTAGAAGGTTCTGAAGTTGTCCAAGTATATATCGGAAAACCAAAATCTAAAGTAAAACGCGCTATAAAAGAATTAAAAGGCTTTCAAAAAATAACCATTGATAGTGGAAAACAAAATAAGGTTAGTATTAACATTCCCGTGAAATCTTTGGTTTTTTATGATGAAACCATTTCAAATTGGAATCTTGAAAAAGGAGATTATATCGTTTATATAGGTAATGCTTCAGACAATATCTCTAAAAAAATAAAAATATCTATTAAATAAACTTAACGCTAAAAAAATAGCAATCCGTTTGTATTATTCACAAACGCCCACGCTAATTCTAACTCTTTATTTTCCTTCATTA
>NZ_CAXBLF010000058.1:0-19922 GCF_963976535.1 uncultured Algibacter sp.
TTGTTTTTCAATGAACTTAATCATATTTTGTATCCCCAAGTAACGCAGGACACACCACGAACACACAACACCGTATATAATTTATTGCTAGTTCTAGCCTACTTACGAAAATCCTCGCGGATTTTCTATTCGGTTTATATTTGCTAAATTAGGTGCTTAAACACGCAACAAACCATATACAATAACGTTAAACGAACCTCCCCAAAAACAAAATAACTTTCAATTTAAAAATATAAGATAGCAAACTAAAGGTTAGGGATTACAGAGAAAATTCTTTTTAAAAATTGGGTTGCAATAAACTTTGACAATAACTAAAATTAACAGATTGACACATCGCAAACTTCTAGTAGTGACGTTTTAAAAAGATTGCAACCTTTCGTCTTGCGCTCAAGATAAACTTCAATCCCGACCTCCTGTCGCGATAGCTATCGGTACTGGGAACGCCATAAAAAAAACGATTGATAAACCACAAGTTCATCAATCGTTAATTCAATTTATATTTCTAAAATTTTATTAGCCTTTTAACCAAGCTTCGCGTAAAGTGTTTTGAGCATCTGTAGCCCCTTCCTTTTGTTTTAGAGCCTTAACTGTTGTGTAACCTTGCGTGGTGGTGGTTTTAATAATCACTTCCTTACCGGCTCTTTCAAGTTTCACTTCTATGTCTCTTCCTGGTTTCCAACCAAATACTTGACCTAAAATTTTATTAGCATTTTGAAGGGTTACTTTTTCACCATCAATTGCTTTGATAATATCATACGGTTGTGCCCCTTGCGCTTTCCAGAAACTATTTTCTAAAACACTGTCTATAAAGAAAATGCCTTTATCGCGAGCTCCGCTCACTATTGGAGCGCCATTCATTAAAATATAGTTTGCTTCTATTTGTCCTTCTCCTAGCTCTAAGCCTACTTTTTCGAAGAATGTATTGTAGTTAATTGGAATATCTCCAACTACATGTGCACTAAAGAATTCTGCTAACGACGGATACGTCATAGCAACAATTTCGTCGATTAATTTATCATCTTCAAACGGTTTATTTTTCCCGTATTTACTAGATAACTCTTTCATTAAAGAAAGAATACCTCTGCTACCGTTACTTTCTTCACGCATTAAAATATCTACACACATCCCTATTAACGCACCTTTTTGGTACACGTTTAAATATTGATCTTTATATGGTGCTTTTAAAACATTTTCACTCATAATGGTAAAACTCATAGCATCATTTAAACGCTTAGAACCTTCAATTTTTTCCATTATTTTATTGTAAAAATCTTTCTCTCCAACTAAACCTTGATCCACTTGAAATAAGGTTGCAAAATATTCTGTAACGCCTTCGTACATCCATAAATGCTTAGAAAATGTTGGTTTGTTATAATCGAAATAATGTATATCTTCTGAATGTACACTTAATGGTGTTACAATATGAAAAAACTCATGAGACACCACATCAATCATACTTTCTGCCAAAGCCGCTTCATCCAAAGCTTCCGGCATCACAACAACCGTTGAGGTATGGTGTTCTAAGGCACCAAATCCTTTAGGAGAGTCTTCTTTACCTTCCGATAAATACAAATAAATATCATAACGAGGGGTAACGTTTATATCTCCCAAATATGCTTTTTGAGCTTGCATCATTTTAAAAATAGTCTTTTTTAGTGATGCTGCTGAATGTACTTTGTTTGGAGAATATACACTTAAAACTATTTTAATATCGCCTACTTGAAATTCTTCAACATCAAGATTTCCATACATCATTGGGTTGTCTGTAATATCAAAATATCTAGGAGCAAAATAGCTTGTAGTTTCATTTTTACCATCTTCACTAGCCTTTGAACTTACATTCTGTAAAGCAGATGTGCGAACAAAACCTGATGCAGCAGTAACATCCAATTTATATTGATTGTTTTTTAATGAATCAAAATATCCAATAAACCCGTATAAGTTTAGTACATAATTATTAGGCTCCAAATTAGTTCCTGATGGTGAAAAAGGGGTGTCTTTTCCAATACCTCCAGTTGTTTCAATATCATACGTATCGTTTACTAAATAGGTGATTTTATCTAATTCTTTGGCATTTGCAATGGTCCATGAATTCGTATCCACTTTATTTACAACCATTTCAATTCCTTTATAATCATAGGCTTTAAAGTTGTCCACATACTTACCAAAGTCACTCACAGAATATGTACCTTGAACCACTCTAGGCAGTCTATAGGTTACTGTTTCTACTGTGAAACGCCCTGGATTAATAGTTACAGGTGCTTTGTCATTAGTGATATTAGATAAATTTATTGAAGTTTCAATAGGTAAACTTGTTGCTAAATCGTTGCTAATATTTTTAGTTGACCCACAGCCAACTAACACAGCTCCAGCAAAAAAAGCGAATAGAATTTTTGTATTCATCAATTTGAATTTTATAGTTTTTTAATTGACGCGCAAATTACCATAATGTTACGGGCTACTTTCTTAAGGTTTTGTTAAATTCGCAGTATGCAAAATCCATTAATAAGCATTCTAATTCCGTTTAAAAATACAGAGGAATTTATAGTTGATTGTTTAGAATCGATCATAAAGCAAAGCTATACCAATTGGGAACTACTTATTGTTGATGACAACTCAACAGACTCAAGTTTTTCTATGGTAGAAACTATGGCACAGCATGATGATAGAATTAAACTTTTCAAAAATTCTGGAAGTGGTATTATTGACGCTCTAAAATTAGCATTTAACCAAAGTACTGGCGAACTAATTACTAGAATGGACAGTGATGATATCATGCGCCAAAACAAGCTAAAAATATTATCAAATAATTTACTAACCTATGGAAAACAGCATGTTGCGGTAGGCATGGTTAATTATTTTTCTGCGGAAGGCATAAAAGCAGGATATAAAAGTTATGAAATTTGGTTGAATGGATTAACTAAAAACGGAACCAACTATTCTGAAATTTATAAAGAATGTGTTATCCCTTCACCTTGTTGGATGATACATAGAGAAGATTTAATAAGCTGTAATGCGTTTGAACCTAACAGATATCCTGAGGACTATGATTTAGCGTTTCGCTTCTACAAACATCGTTATAAATGTATCCCTTGTGATGTTGTTTTACATGATTGGAGAGATTATAGCCATCGCACTTCTAGAACAAATGAACACTATGCAGAAAATCATTTTATTCCTTTAAAACTGGACTACTTTTTAGAATTAGATTATAAACCTGAAAAAACACTGGTTGTTTGGGGCGCTGGCCACAAAGGTAAGTTTATTGCGAAATCACTTATTGAAAAAAACATGGCTTTTGAATGGATTTGCGATAATCCAAAAAAGATTGGTAGAGATATATACGGCAAAATTTTAAGCCCTTTTAATTGTTTAGAAACTATTGAAAATACTCAAAGCATTATTACCGTTGCCAACAAAACAGCACAGACAGAAATAAGAGATTACATGGATAAATTAAATATGAAGTCTATTAGCGATTATGTTTTCTTTTGTTAATCCTATCCCTAACCCTTTCCGAAGGAAAGGGAATTAGCAACACGATATATCCTGCAAGGTTTAGTTAAACATAAGTGTTCTGAAGCGTTTTAAATGCTGGTTTTGTTTTAGTTTACACCTCTAAAGTCCCCTCAAGAGGACAATGGTAATATTAAACTGAGTAAGTTGTCCCCTTGAGGGGACTTTAGGGGTGTTTCTTTTTAATATCTTTCATTTTATTTTTTCCTTAATTTAGAAGTTATTACGTTTTAAATTATATTTCTTGTACTCCGAACACTTAGGTTTAGCTAACCTTGTAGGTAAATGTTTTAGAATTTCAAAATCCAAAGGAATAATGTAATTACCAAAAAGCATCTTTATAAATTCATTTGCATTTTCTATATTTGGGCAATCTAAATCAACATGCAGTTTAAACACCCAGAACTTCTTTACGCATTATTTTTACTGCTCATTCCTATTATTGTTCATTTATTTCAACTTCGTAAATTTCAAAAAGTAGATTTTACCAATGTGGCGTTTCTTAAAGAAGCGACGCTTCAAACGCGTAAAAGTTCGCAAATAAAAAAGTGGTTAATTTTACTAACTAGATTATTATTACTTGCCGCTTTGGTTATCGCTTTTGCTCAACCTTTTACTTCAAAATCTAATAGTTTTAAGACTGAAAAAGAAACGATTATTTATTTAGATAATTCGTTTAGCATGCAAGCCAAAGGCAATCAAGGTGAATTGCTAAAACGTGCCGTACAAGATATCATTGCCAATGTTCCTGAAAATCAAAATATTTCAATAATTACAAACGATGGCGTTTTCAAAAACACAACTCTTAAAGCTATTAAAAACGACTTATTAAAGCTTAATTATTCATCAAACGGCTTATCACCTGAAGCTGTATTATTAAAAAGTAAAACGCTTTTCAATAATAAAAGTAACACTTTAAAAAATATTATTTTAATATCTGATTTCCAAGAAGATAAATCAAGTTTTAAAGTTGAATCTGACCCCTTAATTAACTTAAACTTAGTAAACTTAAACCCCTTAAACAGTAACAACATTTCAATAGATAGTATTTATATTTCTGAAACAAATCCTTCTTCAATTGAATTAAAAGTAACATTAAAAAATAGTGGTATTCCTATTGAAAATTTACCTGTATCATTATACAACGATGATAACCTTATTGCAAAAACTTCTGTAGCTATAGAGCAAGGTGCTGAGACCATATTTTCGCTTCCTGTTGACCAAATTATTAATGGAAAAATAACTATTGATGATTCCAATTTGCAGTTTGATAATACGCTATATTTCAACATTAATAAAGCTTCAAAAATTAATATTTTAGCCATCAATGGACAGGATGATTCATTTTTAAAACGCATATATCCCAAAACCGAATTTAATTACAATGCATCACCCGTAAATCAGCTAAACTACAATCTTATCGATGTCCAACATTTAATTATTTTGAATGAATTGAACAGCATTCCTATTGCCTTATTTTCAGCTTTAAAACAATTTACCAGTCAAGGAGGCTCCATAATTGTAATGCCTTCAAAAGCAATTAATATGGCATCCTATAATCAATTATTAGCAAATTATAATGGCGGTTTTAATGATGTAATGACTTCTGAAAAACGCATAACCACCATAAATTACTCGCATCCATTATATAACAATGGTGTTTTTGAAAAGCAAGTTAAAAACTTTCAATACCCAAAAGTAAATAGCTTTTATAATATAGCTTCTTCTGGCCTATCACCGGTTTTACAATTTGAAGATGAAAAAATATTCTTAGGACAAAAAAAGAACGCTTATATATTTACTGCAGCTTTGAACCAAGATAATTCTAATTTTAAAAATTCGCCGTTAATAGTCCCTACGTTTTACAATATAGCGAAACAAAGTTTCAAAATTCCTGTATTGTATTACACCATTGGTAAAGAAAACACTTTTGATGTTGAAACAAAAATGCAACAAGATGCCGTTTTATCTCTAGAAAACGGAACTATAAATAGGATACCTAAGCAACAATATTTTAATAATAAAGTGGTTGTAAAAACTTTAGAAGAGCCATCGTTTTCAGGTACTTATTTAATAAAAAACAAAAACGAAACCATTAAAAACGTGAGTTACAATTATAACAGAAATGAAAGTAAGTTAACATACAGAAATCTTTCTTCAATAGAAAATGTTACAGTTAGCGATTCAATCACTAAAGTTTTCGATACCATAAAAAGTGATACAAAAGTTAACGCCCTATGGAAATGGTTTGCTATTTTTGCATTAGCGTTATTGATTATTGAAATGCTCATCTTAAAATTCTTTAAATGAACATACTTATAAAATCTGCCACAATTATAGATTCAAAAAGCGAGTTTCATAATACAACTCAAGATTTATTAATTGAAAATGGTGTGATTACTAAGATTTCCAAAAGCATTAAAAATCCAAAAAATTACGAAGAAATTAAGCTTGACAACCTTCATATATCGCAAGGTTGGTTTGATAGTAGTGTTAGTTTTGGGGAGCCTGGATATGAAGAACGTGAAACTATTGAAAATGGCCTAAAAACAGCCGCATATTCTGGTTTTACTTCTGTTGCTGTAAATGCCAACACAAATCCTATAATAGATTCCAATTCTAATATTACGTTTTTAAACTCAAAAGCAAACAATAATGCTGTAAACTTATTACCTATTGGAGCTTTAACCACAGGAAGCAAAGGTGAATATTTAGCCGAACTTTTTGACATGAGTACTGCTGGTGCGGTTGCATTTTACGACTATAAAAAGCCAATATCCAATCCAAACTTGATGAAAATTGCTTTACAGTATGCCAGTAATTTTGATGGATTAGTATGCTCGTTTCCGCAAGAGAATAAAATTTCTGGTCAAGGCGTTATGAATGAAAACATAACCAGTACCAGATTAGGTTTAAAAGGTATTCCGGCTTTAGCTGAAGAATTACAAGTTGCCAGAGATTTATTTTTACTAGAATATACTGGCGGCAAATTACATATCCCAACCATTTCAACTGAAACTTCAGTCGATTTAATTAGAGAAGCAAAGAAGAAGAAACTAGATGTTACCTGTAGTGTAGCGATTCACAATCTATATTTTACTGATGATGTTTTAACAGATTTCGACACTAATTATAAAGTACTACCACCACTTAGAACACAAACTGATATAGACGCTTTAATTGAAGCTGTAAAAGATGGCACTATAGATATGGTTACAACCGACCACAATCCTATAGATATTGAAGAGAAGAAAATAGAATTCGATCACGCTAATTATGGCAGCATTGGATTAGAAAGCGCTTTTGGAGCATTACAAAGCATCTTTACCACAAAAAAGACCATTGATGTCTTAACAAAAGGAAAAGCAAGATTTAGCGTAGAACAATCACCAATTAATGAAGGAAGTTCTGCGAATATGACACTTTTCAATCCAGATACGAAATACACATTCTCTAAAAAAGACATGGTATCCAGATCTAAAAATTCCATTTTTGAAAATGAAACTTTAAAAGGAAAGGCTTATGGTATTATTTCTAACAACCAAGTCGTTTTAAATTCTTAAACATGACAGAACTAGATATTGATAAAGGACGCCAAAATGCAATAATAAGCTATATAACCATCATTGGGGTTATTATAGCGTATTACATGAATAATGAAGATGATAAAAAAAGTGCCTTTGCAAGTTTTCACATCAGGCAGTCTTTGGGGTTATGGCTTACTTTTTTTGCCTTAGGGTACATCATTGGAAACTTTAATAGTTGGTTAATTACCTCTGCATTTTATTTGTTTTTTGCAGTCCTCTTTATTTACGGTTTTATAAACGCTATTAGCAGAAAAGCTCAAGCTGTGCCTCTTGTTGGCAGCTTTTACCAAAAAATATTTGCAAATCTTGGATCATAAACTAGCTCTGGACGCGTCCACGAGCTATTAAATTCCAAAATAACAAAACACAAAATTCCAAAAAGTATCTAACCTAGCCACGAATCATAAAGCCTAAATCAAATACATGATAAATAATAATCTCTCTTTACATCACGTTATTAGAAAATCAAGTTTAACCGAAAATGCACCACTACTAATAATGATGCACGGTTATGGTAGTGACGAAAACGATTTGTTTTCGTTTGCTTCGGAATTACCAGAAGAACTTTTTATAATTTCAGTAAAAGCGCCCTATCCTATGCAACCTTTTGGAAATGCTTGGTATGCTATTAATTTTGATAAAGAAAAAGGAAAATGGAGCAATAATGAACAAGCTATAGAATCTCGCGATTTAATTGCAAAATTTATTGATGAAGCTGTAGCAACATATCCGGTAAACAAAAATAATGTATCTCTCCTAGGATTCAGCCAAGGTACTATTTTAAGTTATGCTGTAGCTTTAACCTATCCTGAAAAAGTAAAAAACATTATAGCGCTTAGTGGCTATATTAACAAAGATATTTTTCCTAAGGATATAGAACATCGAGATTATTCTAATTTAGATTTTTATTGCTCACACGGAAGTGCAGACCAAGTAATTCCAGTGGATTGGGCAAGACTTACTTCTCCTTTTTTGGATGGCTTAAACATTAAGTATAAGTATTCAGAATTCCCTGTGGGTCATGGTGTAGCGCCTCAAAATTTTTATGAGCTTAAGAATTGGTTAGATAAACGTATTTAAAGTTTACAAGTTTTTCTAACTAAAATCAAAACATATAGACTGCGTTAATACGACATCACTAGTAAAGTCCTAATGGTTTTTTGTTTGGATTTTTTGATTTATTTGTAAGAAAAATTAATTGTATTTACAGGATAATAGTAACAAAAAACTTGCTATATCCTGACTTCCAGCAGGCAGGCGCCCAAATAGCTTTTTGAAAAAACGTTGTTCACACTAAAATTATTTCTTTTTAAAACCTATTTGGTATAATTTGAATACCTTTAAAAAAACATTAGTATTGGATACCATATCTAACATCATTAGTCATCAACGTGGATTTTTTAAATCACAAAAAACAAAAGATTTAGATTATAGACTATCTCTTTTAAAAGCATTAAAAGTTGAAATTCTAGCTAATGAACAAGCTGTTATTGATGCTTTAAATAAAGACTTTAAAAAATCTGAATTTGAAGCTTACCTAAGTGAATTTGGAATCGTTATTTCTGAATTGAATTTAGCAATAAAACACTTAAAAAAATGGGCAAAACCAAAACGCATTAAATCTTCATTATTAACATTTCCATCAAAAGATTATTTATACCAAGAGCCTTTTGGTACTATACTGATACTAGCACCATGGAATTACCCTTTTCTTTTAGCCATGGAACCTTTAATTATGGCTTTAGCGGCTGGAAATACAGTAGTTGTGAAGCCTAGCGAATTAACAGTACATACTTCTAAAGTAATTACTCGAATTATTAAAAATGTGTTCCCAGAATCCCATGCAACTTCTATAGAAGGTGGCGTGGAGATATCAACAGCATTATTAGCCCAAAAATGGGACTATATTTTCTTTACTGGAAGTACAAAGATTGGAAAAATTGTTGCCCAAGCTGCAGCAAAATATTTAACGCCTGTGGTGTTAGAACTTGGTGGAAAATCGCCTTGTATTATTGACGATTCGGTAAATTTAAAACTTGTAGCTAGAAGATTAGTTTGGGGCAAATTTTTAAATGGTGGACAAACCTGTATTGCACCAGATTATGTTATTGCCAAGTCTAATATTAAACAGGAACTTATTGCTGTTTTGAAAACTGAAATTTTAAGACGCTATGGTGAGAATCCTGAAGGATCACCAGATTTCCCCAGAATAATCAATAAAAACAACATAAAACGACTTGAAACCTTACTTATGGATTCTAGCATTGCTTTTGGTGGTGAAATCAATGCGAACGAATGCTACATTTCGCCTACCATAGTTGATGAACCTAATTTGAATAGTCAACTAATGCAAGAAGAAATATTTGGTCCGATTTTGCCGATTTTAACTTATGACACTGAAGAAGATATTGAACAGATTATATGGAATATAGAGAAACCTCTATCGTTCTATGTGTTTTCAAACAATACCTCTTTTATTAAAGAAACCATTGAAAAATACAGTTTTGGTGGTGGTGTAATTAATGATTTATTAATTCATTTTGGAAATCACAGATTACCATTTGGAGGTGTTGGTGCTAGCGGTATGGGCAAATACCATGGAAAACATGGTTTTAATACCTTTTCAAATACAAAACCTATTGTAAAACGTGGTAATTGGTTTGATCCTTCATTTAGGTATGCGCCTTACAAAGGGAAAATGAGTTTACTAAGAACCGTTTTTAAGTATTTCGGATAATCAAGCTAAAGGATAGTTTAAAACAAGTTTTACACCTTCACCTAGTTTAGAATTCAAATCCAAATCAGCGCCAATTAAAGTTGCTCTGCTTTTCATATTAATTAAACCTGATCCTTTTTCTATGGCATTTATATCAAAGCCTTTCCCGTCATCAGTTGCGATAATAATTATATTGTCAGGTTTATAATCTAGAGTAATACTTATATTTTTTGCTTCAGAATATTTAACCGTATTAGATAAAAACTCTTGAAGAATTCTAAAAATAATAATTTCATGTTTCCGGTCATTAAAATCGGCTTTATTTCCAATAATTTTAAGTTCTGCCGATGTAAACTTCATTTTCTTTAATCGGTCTAACTCATTGGTAATAGACTTCTCAAAACCAATGTTTAAAATCACATCGTTATTTAATGTCTTGGACAATGAGCGTACTTCTTTTAAACCATTGCTAAGTGCTTCTGTGGTATCTTTAAACTTTTCTTTAACATCATCAGACACTTGCATCTTTAAAATACTCAATTGCATACTTGCGAATGACAATAACTGACCCACATTGTCATGTAATTCCCATCCTATATTTTTTAATGTTTGTTCTTGAGCTTCGGTTTGCGCCTGAATAATTTCTTGCTCAAAGGCTTGTTGTTGCTTAATCTGATCTAGTAGTAATTTATTTTTACGTTTCTGAAACACCACAAAAAACACAATTACTAGTGAGGTAATGATAATTAAAACTAATATCATATACACCAATAAATAACGTTCTGAAGCTGTACTAGCTAGTCTTTCTGAGGTCTGCACCATATTAAAGCAAAGGTAAAAGTTGAATACATAAGTATATTAGCGGATAAATATAAAAGCCTTCTCAATTTTATATAATCCCAATCTCTTTCATAAACACCAATTTCGTATGAAGTATAATTATCATAGAAAACAATAGGTGTAATAATTAACCACCATATAAAAATAGCAGCACTAATATAGAAATTTAATGATTTGTAAAAGGTTAATATTTCATCATTTTGAAGTATTTCTAAAAAATAAAAAACAGTGCATAAAAAAACAATAATTGCCCCAAAAATACTAATGCTAGGGAAGAAACTGTTGAAAAAATCTTCCCAATTCAACGAAATATAAATCATTGAAAAGGTAAGAAAAATATAGCTAGCATACTTAATAATATTTTTAAAATGTTTAGCTTTTATAATTTTTTGATAGTAGAATGCAAAAAACATTATAGCACCTATTTTCCAAAATAAAGTTGACCACCAATAGTTTTTTTGAATTAAAGTACCTATTAAAAAACTAAGTGATTTATCAGGTTTCACTAACCAAGTATATGTATTCAAAAAATCACAAAAGGTTAAAAAAATCAAAAAATATATGAAATATTTTGCGACAGATTTTCTGTAATATTTAAATAAAAATATTCCTGTTAAGGCCGCCATGGCTTCAACTGAATGTGTTAATACACTATAGTTTTCTAATAAAAATTCTTGCACAAATTATTGTGGATAACCGTTGCCACTTCCTCCTCCTTCATTTAAAGGCGGTGCAAGAATATCAGTATCTGATGGTGGTAAAAACAGATTTAAACTACTTGCTTTAGAATGTTTCTTGGGACCTGTTGGTACAATAAACATGGTATTTCTATTCTTTTTTATTGGGTTTGAATTTTTACCATAGTTACCTAGATACACGCGAACACCCGTCATAGTATATCCTAAAGAATCCGATTTTGCTTTTGCATAAGCTAAGTACTCATTAACTTCTTTTAGTGACCACCAAACAGAACGTATTTTCTTTTTTGAACCTTCAACTTCAAATGTTGAGTCTATTTCTGTAGCATTATTATTTTCCCAATTTTTACTTAATATTTTGGCTTGTGCAACAGAAATAGTGTCTTTTGGAATTACCTTTTCTACATCCGTAGTGTACATATCATCAATTTGTCGGGGACAAAAATAATACGTTAATACCGCTCCAATAATGAATCCTAAAATAATCAGTCCTAATTTTTTCATGTTTTATTTTGATTTTTAGTTAATAATAGCTGCTCTAAAATAGTAAAAGATTTTGTTATCGTAATATTATATATCGTAAAAAGAAAATTATCAATAAATTTACACAGGAAAACCAAGCATTTCACCCATACCTACTGTAAAAAGCCAACAGCCATAAATAGCATGTTCAATAGATACCAGAAGTGTAGATTGTGTTTTTTTGTAGGTATAAGCAAATAATAACCCGCCTAGAAAAGTTAAAACAAGCACCAAAACACTTCCAAAAAAAAGATGTGCTAGAGAAAAGAAAATGGCATTAACAAAAATAAGTAACCCTTCATTTTTGAATAAACCCGCATACCTTTTGAAGAAAAATGTTCTATAAATTAATTCTTGGGGATAAACAGAAAAGAAACTATAAACAAATAATAATACAAGCCATTTTATGGGCTTGTTAAGCATAACACTAAAAAGTGATGCGCTATCGGTTATCCAAACAAATCCTGTTGTAATAATTGCAATTAAAACTAACTTTATGATGGTTGATTTCCAAAAAAATTTCCAATCTAAATATTTTGAAATCTCAAATTTCTGGTTTTCAATTTTCAATAAAACATAAATCACATAAATAAATCCAAAAAAACCAACACCCAATTTAACCCAAAATGAATAGTTTAATGTAAAACTTGTTGGTATCAATATAAAAATGACAAAAAACTCCAAGCCTTTATATTTAATTGAATTCATCTAGAAATTAATGGCATTACTATACTTTACTTCGTTGATTACAAACATACTATGTGTGCTTCCAATATGATTTATACTTGTTAATTTTTTAACCATAAACTCTCTAAAAGCCGCCATATCTTTAACAATAACTTTAAGAAGGTAGTCGTAATCGCCACTTAAATGATAACACTCCAGCACTTCATCTATGCGCTTCACTTCTCTCTCAAAACTTACTACAAATTCTTGACTATGCTGAATCAATTTAACATGGCAAAACACAACAAAATTCCTATCAACCTTATCTTTATTAACAACCGCAATATAGCCATTAATATACCCCTCTTTTTCAAGTTTTTTTATCCGTTCGTAAACTGCTGTAACAGATAAACCCAACTTATTTGAAAGTTCCTTATTGGTTTGCTTACTATCCTGTTGTAAGTATTCTAGTAGTTTTTTATCGGTAGTATCAAATATCATAATTGAAAATATTTCATTGAAATGTTTAAAAACAAACCTAATTGTGTTATTTAAACTATAAATATAACATAAATTAGTTTTATTTTCTAATATCATACAAATCAATTGTTTTTTAATCTATAATTACTGAATTTTGAATTAAATATTAATTATATTAATAATAGGTTTCGACCGCGCTCAACCTGACAAAATTAAAAATTATGGCATTTAAACCTGCAAATAACATTCAAGACTTACAGTATTTTGGCGAATTTGGAGGAGTTAATCCTTCAATTTCAGATTCATCAACTTACACATTTCTATCAGCAAAAACCATGTTTGATACGTTTGAAGGAAATGCCGATGGATGCTACCTATATTCTCGTCATTCTACACCTTCAAATTTATATTTAGGAGAAGCTTTAGCGGCTATGGAAGGAACAGAAACTGCTAATGTATCAGCATCAGGAATGGGTGCAATTACACCCGTTATCTTGCAGTTATGTGGTGCTGGAGATCATATTATTTCAAGCAGAACCATTTATGGCGGAACTTATGCCTTTCTTAAAAATTTTACACCAAAGTTTAATATTAAAACAAGTTTTGTTGACATAACGAAACTTGATGTTGTAGAAGCCTCAATAACCAAAAACACAAAGATTATATTTTGTGAGTCTGTAAGCAACCCCCTTTTAGAAGTTGCTGATATTAAAGGCTTAGCTAAAATTGCCAAAAAACACAATTTAAAATTAGTAGTTGACAATACATTTTCTCCATTATCAATTTCACCGGCTACCTTAGGTGCTGATATTGTGATTCATAGTTTAACAAAGTTTATAAATGGCTCAAGTGACACTGTTGGTGGCGTGGTTTGTGGAACTCAAGAATTTATAAATGATTTGCGAAATGTAAATGATGGTGCATGTATGCTTTTGGGATCAACCATGGATAGCTTGAGGGCTGCTTCAGTTTTAAAAAACTTAAGAACACTTCATATAAGAATGCAACAACATAGCAAAAATGGTTTGTATTTAGCTAATAAATTTGAAGCAGATGGTTTAAAAACAGTTTATCCTGGACTAAAATCTCATCCTTCTCACGAGCAATTCAAAAGCATGATGAATGAAGCTTATGGATATGGTGGCATGCTAACCATAGACGTTGGTTCTCTAGAAAAAGCCAACAAATTGATGGAATTGATGCAAAATAGAAATTTAGGTTACCTAGCTGTTAGCCTTGGTTTTTATAAAACATTATTTTCTGCTCCTGGAAGTTCTACCTCTTCTGAGATTCCTGAAGATGAACAAAAGGAAATGGGTTTAAGCGATGGGTTGATTCGTTTTTCTATTGGCTTAGATGCTGATATTGAACGTACTTATAATGTGATGCGTGAGTGTATGGTGGAAATTGGGGTTTTAGAATTATAACACGGAGATATACAGTGCCTCACCAAGCTACGCGATAACTACTGAGGGGCGTAAATAATGGTGTACCATAAGGCGTAAAACAGTCTAAATAGGATGTATAAACCCGCTATGAAACAATATAGCGTCAATTATGTTTCCATAAAGTAAGTTGCCAACAAATACATCTAAATCTGGAATGACGCCAAATAACAAGGCTTTATTTCCGATTTTCTTTCCAATAGCATCTCCACAAGCAGCCTAAAATAATCTGAGTTAGTGAATCCATATTTTAAGAACATAAATTTAAGGAACTAAGGGATTCATTCTTAAGTTTTATCAGCTTGGTTTTTAGAATGACGTTTTTTTTTATTTCATTAAAGTTCTGTAATTCGCTCTCTTATAATTCGTTTATTATCTTATTTTGATCTACATGATCACCAAAAACATTCTATTTTTTAAAGGCCAATAATTCCATTTGAGATAAATCGTTTTAAGTGTTTAACTATTATTTTAACTTCCAATGTTTTTTTATATTGAATCATGTATTTCTAAATTAACTTCTAAGCTTTGGTTGTTTTTAAAAATTCTAAAATCAGAAAATGATTCTTCAAAATAGTTTTCTATTTCTTCAGAATGATTATCAGATAGGGATAGACTATCTTTTGAATTATGAAAAAATTCACGCTTATATATAAATAACCCTAAAACAACAAATGACGACATAAGAGACAAAGCAAAGAACATTTAGTTAATATTATTAAAACGTGTACTCATAAGACACTGATTTTCAAATAAGTTCCACAATTTTGAAAATGAACAATAATATCGTAACATTACGAGACTAAAAAAAATACTATATGCAAGACGGCGACAATATTTCTGAGTTTAAAGCAGACAAACAAAACATTATTGAAAATATAGAATTGAATATTTGGGAAGCTTTAATTCCAGTCGTTATTTTAATGGGAATGCTAGCATATAACGTCTTTTTTGTAGAAGATCAAGAATGGTTTGGAACTTATACAAATCAAATTATTTTACTTCTAGGTGGTGGTGTAGCAGCAGTTGTTGGTTTTTTTAACAAGGTTTCTATTAACATCATGCTATCTGAAATATGGGAAAACTTAAAAAGTGTTTTTATTCCTATCATGATTCTTTTTTTAGTAGGCGCATTAGCTGGCACATGGCTAGTTAGTGGTGTAATTCCAGCCATGGTATATTATGGTTTACAGGTTTTAAGTCCTGAAATATTTTTGCCTGCATCTGTAGTTATAGCAGCAATTATATCGATTGCCACAGGCAGTTCATGGACCACCTCTGCAACCGTTGGTATTGCGCTTGTTGGAATTGGAACAGCTTTAGGCATAAACCCAGGAATGATAGCTGGTGCCGTTATTTCTGGTGCCTATTTTGGAGATAAAATGTCACCGCTAAGTGACACCACAAACCTTGCGCCTGCAATGGCTGGAACCGATTTATTTACACATATAAAGTATATGACTATTACCACAGTACCTACAATAATAATAACACTTATTGTTTTTGGAATTTTAAGTTTTACTATTACAACTACTGGTCGTTCAGATGTGAGTAATTTATTAGAAACCATTAATACCACTTTCAATATTACACATTGGTTATTTTTGGTTCCGTTGGCTGTTATCGGTTTAATTCTTTTAAAAACAAAACCATTAATTGCCTTAAGCGCTGGGATTTTATTGGCAGCAGTTTTCGCTTTTATTTTTCAACCAGATATTTTAAATAGTTTAGGAACTTCTAAATTATCATCAATATTTACTTCCATTTTTACTGACACACAAATAACTACAGAAAACGAGAAATTAAACGACCTCTTTTCTGCAGGCGGCATGAAAGGGATGCTTTGGACAATCTATCTTATTCTTTGCGCTATGGTATTCGGCGGTATTATGGACGGTATTGGTGCACTTTCTAGAATAACCAGTGCTTTACTGTCTGTGGCCACATCAGTTTTTGGATTATTTGCAACTACGGTAATAAGTTGTTTAGGCTTAAACGTGATTGCATCAGACCAATATTTAGCCATTGTAATCCCTGGTAAAATGTTTAAAAAAGCTTTTGAGGATAAAGGTTTAGCTCCAGAAAATTTAAGTAGAACTTTAGAAGATTCAGGAACAGTAACTTCAGTACTAATTCCTTGGAATACATGTGGCGCCTATCAATCTAGTGTTTTAGGTGTAGGCGTTGGTGAGTATTTTATATATGCCGTTTTCAATTGGCTAAGCCCGTTTACAACCTTATTTTTTGCAGCGTTTTCAATTAAAATCAGGCAATTAAAATCTTCTAACTCGAAGTAACTCTCTCATTTTCAGTTCGCATAAATAAATACTATTAATCAATAAGTTTTTAAAATTTTGTAAGGTTTACTTTTCTATTGTTGCACCATATTTTTGCACACTTAAAAGCGAATCATTAATTGAACTGGCTTGTGATTTTTCGCTTCAATCAAAAAATAACAAACCAGTTCTTACAAAAAAATAAAATGGCATTAGTAGGAAAAAAATTTCCAAGCTTAAACGTTGACGCAATGAACGATATGGGCGATACTTTTAAATTAAACGTTCTAGAAGAAGCAGTTAACAATAAGAAAAAAGTAGTATTATTTTGGTATCCAAAAGATTTCACTTTTGTATGTCCAACAGAATTACATGCATTTCAAGCTGCTTTAGGTGAATTTGAAAAAAGAAACACCATAGTAATTGGTGCGTCTTGTGATACTCCTGAAGTTCACTTTGCATGGTTAAGTACTGCAAAAGACAATGGAGGTATTGAAGGTGTTACTTACCCTATTCTTGCAGACAGCAACAGAAACCTATCTAGTGTTTTAGATATCTTAGATATCACTAACGAAACTTTTGATGAAGAAACAGGAACTATTCAAGTAGAAGGCGATAACGTGACTTACAGAGCCACTTACATTATTGATGAAGCTGGTGTGGTACAACACGAAAGCATTAACAACATGCCTTTAGGTAGAAACGTTGGTGAATATCTTCGTTTAGTTGATGCTTTAACACACGTGCAAGAAAAAGGTGAAGTTTGTCCGGCAAACTGGGAAGAAGGTAAAGATGCTATGAGTGCCAATGCTAAAGCTACAGCTGAGTATTTAGCTGCTCATGCTAACTAAAAAATAGTTCTCAGTATCTGTCAGGTTTTCAAAACCTGACAGGTCTTAAAAACATAGTTAAGTTATGATTAAAGAATTAAACGAAGATAATTTACAAGACTTGGTTGCTAAAAATAAAACTGTAGTGGTGCAGTATTCAGCTACTTGGTGTGGAAATTGTCGAATTATGAAACCAAAAGTAAAGAAACTAGCTTCAGAATTGGAAGCTATTACTTTTGTTATCGCTGACGCGGAAAAATTTCCAGAAAGTAGAAAGCTGGCCACAGTTGATAATTTACCAACGTTTGCAACCTTTAAAAATGGAGCATTCGTAAATCAAGTACAAACAAATAAGTTTGAGGTTTTAAAAGAACTTGTTGAAGAAGTTGTTTAGAGTTTTCGCTTTCGCGGAAATAATTAAAGCACTCAAAAAAATTAAAGAGATTTCCGCCTTCGCGGAAATGAAAAAAATATATTCAATTAATGAAGTTACCAGTTATTAAGCATCTCACTCAATTTATTGAGGACAACGATGAAGATTTCGTAGTTGAAACTATTGAAACTTTAGAAGCTTTAACAGAAGTAGCATCTTTAAAAGATGAAGAATTAGATGTTATTGGCGAACTAATTTCCAATATGTATGGCGCTATTGAAGTCCATAAAATGACGAAGTCCGGAACACCAAAAAAAGAAGCTTTAAATAGTTTTATGAGCCGTGTTATAGGTTCTATTGATACATAAATTGAAAAATAAAAATGAGTTTTATACCATATCTGCATTGAAATTACTGCAAAAGAAAATGAAGATTTTTTTCTTTATACGATATAGAAAAATAAAGCATAGC
This sequence comes from uncultured Algibacter sp., assembly GCF_963976535.1. NCBI lineage: Bacteria > Pseudomonadati > Bacteroidota > Flavobacteriia > Flavobacteriales > Flavobacteriaceae > Algibacter > uncultured Algibacter sp. Next base: position 18,421 of record NZ_CAXBLF010000058.1, read on the forward strand.
CATAGTTACGATTTCTTTTTATATTGAAGCAGAAAGGAAAAAAGGGCATTTTATTGCGGTCATTTCAATGTAGAAATGGTATTATTACAAAACCACTTTGCGAAAGCAGGGTGGTTTTTTGTTTTGGATTGAAATTTGGGTTTATAAAAGAACCTGTTCCCTTCATTTAACAACCAATAAACTTCACGCGTATGGAACTTGTTTCAGTATTGAAACTAAACTTTATCTTTGCATGTATGCTATTTAAATGCAGCACTTAAAAAATTGATGAAATTGAATCATAGAAAATTGATTTTATATATAAGCATGAGTCTTGACGGATTTTTAGCCACAAATGACGATGACCTTTCTTGGCTTTCTGTGGTGAAAAAAGAAGGAGAAGATTATGGTTATATGGAATTTAATAAAACTGTAGATACTTATATTGTCGGAAGAACAACTTATAAAACAGTACTCAAAATGACTGGAGGAACATTTCCACCATCCGAACAACACAAATGCTATGTGATTACCAGACAAGAAAGGGAAGACCAAAATGGAATAACATTCTACAACGGGGGTATTGAAGAATTAATAAATAGATTTAAAAATGAAAATGGTAAAAATATTTATTGCGATGGTGGTGGACAAATTGTAAAGCTCTTAATGGAAAAAAATCTGATAGATGAATATAGAGTTTCAGTAATTCCAATTATTCTTGGAGATGGAAAAAGGCTCTTTAATGGTGGAACACCAATGATAAACCTGAAAGCTTTACCAAGTAAACAATTTGAATCTGGTCTAATTCATCTGCGATACGAAAAGAAATAAAATAGTTAAAACCCTCCTTTTTAAAAGACCTCTTGAAAATACTATTTCAAAAGATCCACAATAGCTTCAAATCCTTTTTCTTTTGCATAATCCAATACTGTTTTTCCTTGATTATCCTTTTGAGTTACATCTGCTTCATGCTTAAGTAATAACACAACCATTCCAGTTTGATTATACATAGCTGCAAAAATCAGTGGTGTTATCCCCAGGCTGTTTTTTGCATTAACATCTGCTCCTTTTTTAATTAAAAGAGTAGCTAAATCTGTATTTCCTTTAAAAGCAACCCCTATAAGTGCCGTATTTCCTGAACTATCTGTAGCGTCAATTTCAGCATTAAAATCTAAAAGTGTTTCAACCACATCTTTTTTATCAAAATAAGATGCAAATATTAAAGGTGTAAATCCTCTAGCATCTTTTGCGTTTACTAATTCTGGGTGTAATTTCAGTAGCACTTCAACACGGTCTTTTTCACCAGACTGGATAGCTTCAAAGAAAAAATTAATATCATTCATATTACAAATACATTAAAGGTGTCATTTTCTTGTTTTCGATATACAAAATCATATGATTTTTATTATTCTGAACAGAGTATGTGGACAAATCCTATAATGATGAGATTTCTCGTCGTTCATGCTTTACTCTGTCGAAATGACAAAAAAATTAAAATAAAATTGGGATAAGCGCTATGAAAC